>QMOE01000670.1 GCA_003648125.1 Chloroflexota bacterium | reverse complement strand
GGATGAGCTCCAACAGAAAGGCGATCCCATCCACTTCTGTCCCCGGGTGCGCAGCGGAATGGCTATCCGCCGCTTGCAGAGCCGCGCCAGCCGCTACTACGTCCTCAAGAATCCGCAAGCCTACACCTACCTTCGCCTGGCAGAGCACGAGTTCTTCCTGTGGCGACTGATGGACGGCACCAGATCGCTGAGCGCGCTGATGACCGCCTATTTCCAGAAATACCGCGCCCTGGCCATCAGCCTGGTGTGCAGCTTGGTGGACGGCCTGCGTGATCAACAGTTCCTCACCGCCAGGCCGGTCAAGGTGTACGAGCAGGCGCAGGAAGCCCTGGACCGACGCCGCCCAGAGCGTTGGAGCGAAAGGGCGGTACACTGGTTTGCGGGCCAGGAGTTCACCATCAGCGGATTGGATAACATTCTCTCAACGGTGTATCGGGCCGGGGGCCGGCTATTTTTCACCATGCCGGCGCTTATCGTCTTTACTGCCATCGCGCTGATGGGCCTCCTGTGTTTCTTCCTGACTCTACGTCAAGGCACTTTCACCCTGCTGAAAAGCGGCAACTCCCTCACCCTGGGACTTATACTCCTCTGGCTGGCCAACCTGCTGACCATCTTCCTGCACGAGTGCGCCCACGCGCTGACCACCAAGCATTTCGGACGCGAGGTGCACCGTGGCGGGTTCATGCTCTATTACGGCCTGCCGGCCTTCTTCGTGGACACCATGGACATCTGGATGGAGGACAAAGGCCCACGGATGGCAGTCTCGGCGGCAGGGCCGGCCTCCGACCTGATCGTCGGTGGGACGTGTTCCCTACTGGCCTTCGCCTTCCCCCACTGGGCGCTCAGCCCCTTCCTATGCAAGATTGCCTTCGCTGCCTACCTGGGCGCGCTTCTCAATCTCAACCCACTATTGGAACTGGACGGCTACTTCCTGCTCGTGGACTGGCTGGAGATACCGATGCTCCGCCAGCGCTCGCTGAACTTCGTGCGGACGGAGATGTGGGGCAAAGTGCGCGCCTGGCTGCAAAGTCGGGGACTGCTGCCCGCCCAGCTCATTCCGCAAGAAGAACCCGCTGTCACGTCGTTCTCCCGCGAGGAGCGGATATTCACCGTGTTCGGCTTGCTCAGTGCGGTGTACACTGTGGTCGCCCTCTGGCTGGCCCTGTACTTCTGGCAGAAACAACTGGGCCGCGTAGTCTCCGAACTCTGGGCGCGAGGGGGGGCGGGCCGCGTGCTGGTGGGCATGATTGGCGGAGCGCTGGTCGTGGTTGGCGGCTGGGTGCTTGGCTCCCAACTCGTCCGCTTCCTGAAGAGCGTCGCAGATTGGCTGGCCCGCCAGCGCATCCTGGAACGCGACCGGCTGGTGGCCGGGCTGTTGCTGGGTCTCCTGGCCGTCCTGTTGGGAATCACCTTGTTCCTGCCCGCAGATTGGCGCTGGGCTTACTTGCTCACCCTCACCTTCCTGCTGACCCTGGTCGCCCTGGGCGCGGCCCTGGCCGCCACCCGCTACTACGCCGCTTCCGCCTTCCAGGGAGTCTTCCTGGCCCTGAGCGCGACCCTGGTTCTGCTTCTGCCCGTCCACGGCCTGCGCGCCCTGGGTGTATGGTACGTCATTGATCCTCCCTGGCCAACGGTGATTATCGTGCTGAATAAACTGGCCCTGCTGGCCGTGGCGGCGGCCGCCCTCTCCGCTCGGCGCACCGGCCTGGAGCTGGTCACTGCCGGGGAGAAGACGCTGATGGCCCTCCTTTTCGCCCTGGCCCACGTAGCCGTTCTGCCGGCCCTTCTATGGACTACGCGAAACTCAACTCCGGCGTTAGATGACCTGCTGGGCCTCGTCGCCCCTTATTGTGCTACGCTGGGCCTCGTGTTGCTCATCCCCACCCTGTTCGCTTTCTCGGATTCACACTTCGGCCTGGGCTGGGACTTTCTGCTGGTGGCCATCGCCGGCCTGGTGGCCGAGGACTTGCTGCGCGTGTACGCTCCGAGCCATCCCCGTTTGTACGCCGTCATCTACGGACTGGGAGCGCTGGCCAGCGGCGGGCTGGCCTGTGGCTGCGTGCTAATCTACCTGGCCCACCTGCGGGCCGCATACCGTCGCGAAGAATGGCCGCTGGTCGAGGCGTTCAGCGACCAGGAACGGCTGCGCGACGCTTTCGCTCACTTCTACGCCGCCCTCTTCGCCCAGTTCCGCGAGGTGTACGGCTGGCGACTGGCGCAGATCATTGACGACCGCCTGGACGTGACGGCCGTCACCGCCAACTGGGGGGTGATGGTAGATCGCGGGCGAATCCGCGACACCCTGCCCCTGGATAGCATGACCATTGCCGACCAGGCTGCCCGCTACGAAGAGATGCTGAGCTACACCATTGACATGATGGACGATTCGGCGGGCAGACATTTCTTGCGGCGGGCTATCCAGGGTGCCCACGACGGATTGCCCTGGCAGGAACGCGAGGTGCTCAGCCGCCATCTATTGCAGCGCACCTCCTGGGGCGCGGACCTCTCCCAGGATTTCGAGAGCACCGCCGGCGACTATCGTTATCTGCTGC
>QMOE01000669.1 GCA_003648125.1 Chloroflexota bacterium | reverse complement strand
CGTGAAACGTGAAGCGTGAAATGTGAGGCTCGAAGTGAGATTACGTTGCACGCACGTTTCACGTCCTCGAAGGCCAGTACCCAAATTTCAGGTTTTGGACTATAATATACCAATGATACACTGGCAATATATGCCCTACGTTCTACCTTTGCTCGTAGCAGCGATCATATCGGTTGCTATCGCGTTCTACGCTTGGCGACACCGTTCCACGCCCGGCGCGACACCGTTAGTTGTGCTCATGCTGGCTGTGGTCGTGTGGTCGCTGGGGTATGCGATGGAACTGCCCAGTCCTGATCTGGCGACCAAAATCTTTTGGTCCAACGTCAACTTTTTGGGAATTGTCGTTGTGCCGATGGCCTGGCTGGCCTTTGTACTCCAGTACACCGGCCGGGAAAAGTGGCTGACGCGCTGCCACCTGGCTCTCTTGGCGGTTGAACCCCTAATCATACTGTCGTTGGTCTGGACCAACGATCTGCATCACTTGTTTTGGAGCGACGTCAGGCTGGACACCAGCGGCCCGTTCCCGATGTTGGACCCGACTTTTAGCATGGGGGTCTGGGTGCATGTGGTGTATTCCTACACGTTGCTTTCACTCGCCACGTTTTCGCTCATCCAAACGCTCGTGCGTTCGCCGCGTCTGTATCGCGGACAAGTCATCGTTTTGCTGGTTGGCGCACTGGTGCCGTGGGTGGGGAATGTGTTACATATCTCGGGCTTGAGCCCATTTTCCCACCTGGACCTGACTCCCTTTGCTTTCACCTTGACCAGCCTGGTGCTGGCCTGGGGTCTCTTTCGCTTCCGGCTGTTGGACATCGTGCCGGTGGCGCGCAACGCCGTTCTCGAAAGCATGAGCGACGGTATGATCGTGCTGGATGCGAAGAACCGCATCGTGGATCTTAACCCGGCTGCGGCGCGGATCATTGACCATCCAGTCTCAGAGGCAATCGGGCAGCCGGCTGCCTCGGTGCTGTCCGGTCACCTCGACCTGGTCGAGCGCTACCACGATGCGACAGAGGCGCATGCAGAGATTGTCCTAGGGGCAGATGAAGCACGGCGCCACTACGATCTATGTATCTCACCCTTGCATGACCGGCACGGCAGCCTCACTGGCCGGTTGATCGTCCTGCACGATGTTACCAGGCGCAAGCAGGCGGAGGAGCGACTCCGCACCCGCGAGCGGTTCCTGGAATGTCTCTCGGAGGTATCCCAGCAACTATTGCGGGCGGACGACCTGGCCGAGGAACTACCCGCCATCTTGCGCTGCCTGGGCGAGACGGCTGAGATCTGTCGGACGTACCTCTTCGAGAACCACACTGGCCCGGAGGGGGAACTCTTGTGCAGCCAGCGGTACGAATGGTGCGCGCCGGGCGCCGAGCCGCAGATAAATAACCCAGAATTGCAGGACTTTTCCTACGTCGCCGCGGGCTTTGTCCGCTGGGTGGAGACCCTGGCGCGCGGCGACGTCATCGCTGGCGCAGTCGCCGACCTCCCGGAGAGCGAGCGGGTTGTGCTGGAGTCCCAGAGCATCCGCTCCATTTTGATCATCCCCCTCTTTGTCTCTGACGCCTGGCACGGCTTTATTGGCTTTGATGTCTGCGACCGGGTGCGGGAGTGGCAGCAGGTGGAAATAGACCTGCTGCGGGCTGCTGCCAGCGACATTGCCAGCGGTATTGAGCGAGAGCAGGCCAGGCGCCAGGCGCAGGCGCTGGCCGAGGCCGCCGCCGCGCTCACCGCTACCCTCGACCTGGAGCAGGTGCTGGACCGTATCCTGGAACAAGTCGGCCGCGTTGTCTCCAACGACGCCGCCAACGTCATGCTCATCGAGGGTGATCAGGCGCGCGTCGTCCGCTGGCGCGGCTACGAGCGTTTCGGCTCGGAGGAATTTGTCTCCACGGTCATTTTCCGCATCTCCGAGGTGCCCAACCTCCAACAAATGGTGGAGAGCAGAGAGCCAATGGTTATCCTTGACACCGCCGCTTATCCCGGCTGGGCTCAAGTGCCGACGCAGGAGTGGTTGCGCTCTTATGCGGCTGCGCCCATCGTCGTGCGCGGCGAGGTGATTGGCTTCCTCAACGTGGACAGTGCCACTCCTGGCTTTTTCACCCAGGCTCACATTGTCCCTCTGCGCGCCTTTGCCGACTATGCCGCTGTCGCCATCGAGAACGCCCAGCTGTTTCAGAGTGAACAACAGCAGACGCACAGGCTGGCCATGCTGGCAGACGTGGCACGTGTCGTCGCTACTACCCTGGACGTTGATGATCTCTTGCAAGCAGTGACCGAGAACATTCACCGTCACTTTGCGTGCCCCATGATTGAACTCTTCACTCTGGATGATGAAGGAAAGACACTGCTCCTGCGCGGCTATAGCGGTATCCCCATCGGTTCTTCAGAGGCAATAACCCCTCGAGTCTACCGTCAGCCGATTGAGCAAGGCATCATTGGCCACGTGGCCCGCACCGGCAAGCCCTACATCGCCTCTGACGTGCGTACCGATCCTTACTTCTTGTGCGTTGGTGAGACCTCTATCCGTTCGGAACTGTGCGTTCCCATCCT
>QMOE01000668.1 GCA_003648125.1 Chloroflexota bacterium | reverse complement strand
CGCTTTCCATAGCGCGTTATGCCCGCGAGGTATGGAAACCTCGGCTACATTGCCCCACTTTATTGAGCAGATACGGTAAAGGGTAGCTGTGTTCCAAGAGGTTTGGCAAGACAGTTCACCTGAGATATAATCAATCAATAAAGAGTCGCATTCCTCCCTGCTCCACGTCGCACACTCACCCTTACGGAGATGTCCATGTCAGAAGTGGGCAACAGCCCAACCAACCCAGAACTGGCCGCGGCCTTGCGCAACTGCCTGCCCTCGTCGCTGAGGCGCCAATGCCTCCTCGGCGACGAGATCAGAGACCCTGCCCCCTGCGTGCCGCACCTCGCCGCCCTGTTGCGCGCTGTCTCCTCCTACCTCCCCCGCCAGGTCGTCGTCCCCCTGCTGGCAAACCCGCAGATAGGCAGAGTGGAAGGGTGGTTCACCCACGGCACGGTTATGTTCGCCGACATCTCGGGCTTTACGGCTCTGTCGGAGAAACTCTCTCAACTGGGCAAAGAAGGCGCCGAAGAGATCACGGCCATCGTCAACCGCTTCTTCGCCGCGCTGCTGGACGTGACCGACCACTATGGCGGCGACCTGCTCAAGTTCGGCGGCGACGCCATGCTCCTCTTCTTCGGCGGCGCAGACCACGCCCTGCGTGCCTGCCTGGCCGCGCTGCGCATGCAAGAGACGATGGCCACTCTCTCCGAAACCCACACCTCCCAGGGTATCTTTCACCTGCGCATGCACATTGGCCTGGGCAGCGGCCCGCTCTTCATGGCCCACCTGGGCTCGGAAGAGGGCATGGAGTTCACCGTGATGGGCCGGGCCATGGGGCAGATGGCCCAGGCAGAAGACCAGGCCGCAGCGGGCGAGGTCTTTATGGACTCGGCCACCTATCGCGCCGTCGCCGGACACGCGATCATTGGCGAAATACGAGAGGGCTTTTGCCACCTGGTTGGCTTTCGGGAAGGTACCCCCGACCTGGGCGGTGCGCCGGAGGACCCCCTGTCCACCCTGCCGCCCCCGCCAACGGGCGGCGACGACGCACTACCCTGGATAACCGGCACCGTGCGGCGCATCCGGGCCCTGGAACTCTTTCTCCCGCCCGGCCTGATGGACAAGATCAAACTAGAGCCGGAGCGCATCACCATCGGCGGTGAATATCGCCCGGTGACAATGTTCTTTGCCAATTTCTACGGCATTGACGAGATCATCGAGGAACTGGGCGAAACACGCAGCGCCGAGATCACGGCCATTCTCAACGCCCACTTTACGACCATGCGGCGCATCATCGCCAAGTACGGTGGCGTGGTCAACAAGGTGGACTCTTACGCCGTGGGCCACCGCATCATGGCCTTCTTCGGCGCACCCCGCGCCCACGTTGACGACCCGGAACGGACCGTGCGGGCGGCGCTAGAGATGCAGGAGGCGATGGCCGCCTTTGCCGAACTGGACACCTCCCAGGGCTTCTTTTTTCTCAAGCAGCGCATCGGCGTCAACACCGGGCTGGTCTTTGCCGGCAACGTCGGCTCGCCCACCCGCCCCGAGTACTCGGTCATGGGTGGCGCGGTGAACCTGGCCGCCCGCCTGATGGCCGTGGCCGCCGACGGGCAGGTGCTGATCAACCAAAGCACTGCTCGCCAGACCGGTGACACCTTCCTGCTCCACGAACAGGAGCCGGTGCGGGTCAAGGGCATATCGCTGCCGGTGCACAACTATGAAGTGTTGGGCTTGCAGGAACGCCGCGTTCGCGCAGTTCACAGGCATCCGCTGATCGGGCGTGACGCTGAATGGCAGACCGTCCACGCGCTGACCGACCTGGCGCTGGCCGGCGAGACGCGGGTGCTCACCATCGTCGGCGACGTGGGAATGGGCAAGTCGCGCTTCCTCGAAGAGGTGACCGCGCATTGGAGCGAGGAGCACGGGGCGTCGAGCATCAGCGCCACCTGTCCCTCCTTTGGCCGCCACACGCCCTACCTGCCCTGGCTGGATATTCTGCGCGCCTTTTTCGGCTTTGACCCGGCCGACTCCAACCAGGTAAAGATGGAAAAGATCGAGGCGTTGCTGGTAGAGAGCGATCCGACCTGGCGCGACTGGACGGTACTGATCGGCCGCCTGCTGGGATTGGAGGTCGAAGAGACCGGCCTGGTGCGCGGACTCGACGCCCAGACCCGCCGGCGGGTAATCTTTCGGGTCGTGACCGGCCTGGTGGAGCACATCGCCGGCGAGCAACCCCTGCTGCTGGTCGTAGACGACTTGCAGTGGGCCGACGACACCTCCGTCGCGCTGGTCAACCAGGTGGCGCGCCAGGTGAGTGGGCGGCCGCTGCTCTTGGTGTTGGCTCACCGGCCGGAGGAAACGTTGGCGTTGGACGTGGCCGACCTGCCCCGTCACACCGGCCTGCGGCTGGAAGAACTGTCCGACGAAGCTAGCCTGCGCTTACTGGACACACTCCTGCCCACCACCCCGCAGATGCCACAGCAATTGAAAGAGTTGATCCTCCAAAATGCCCAGGGCAACCCGCTGTTCATCGAGGAGGTGGCCCATTCCTTGATCGAGAACTAT
>QMOE01000667.1 GCA_003648125.1 Chloroflexota bacterium | reverse complement strand
GAAACCGCGCCTGAGGAGCTAAAACTGGTTGTTCACCTGCGTGGACAGGCGCGCCCACGCGGGTGGACGCTTGGCTGCCAGCCTTCCAGAGGCGATTTCAATCGCTTCACTACCCGACACATTGATCGGTAACCCTCCCGCAGGTTTGAAATTACGTCAGTTGACGTGCATAGCCCCACATCAGGGCACAAAACGCCCCCCAAACCGCTTCTGAACCTGCGGGAGGGTCGTGAGTTCAATCGCTAACAGAAGTAGCCTGAGTGGTTACAACAATTCTATAGTGTTTGGCAGAGAACTATCACTGCAGAATAGCGAATATGATACTTCTCTTGCCGTTGGCTGTCAAGTGGGTCATATCGTCCAGCCAGTAGGCCCCGGCGGCGAGGGAGTACGGCCCCGGCGGCCCGTCAGTGGGGATGGGGAGCTGGTGCCGCTGGACGAGGATATCTCCCGCCTGCCACAGTGTCACCGGCACGGCCAGGCCGTCCCCCACGGCGACGGGGACGCCATTCGCTCCCTGCAGGTGCAGCATCAGCGAGAGGGGGCGGGTGATGGGCAGGGAGGCTGTCTTGGCCACCTCCCAAAAGGTGAGCACCGTCGTCGTCTCTCCAGGGGTAGCGGTGAGCGGCGCGTCGTAGCCCAGGAGTGTCAGTGTGCTGTCGAAGGTCACGCCGTCGGGCGCACCGGGCAGCAGGGTGGGGGGAGAGACATCACCACCGGCCCATTTCCAAATGGCAAAGGGAGGCTGTTCCCCAGGCGTCGGCTGGACGTAACTCAGGCGGAGCGACTCCAGGGGCAAGGCGGCGGTCCAATCGGGCCACAGGTCTCGGCGCTCGTCGGCGGAGGGCCAGCGGAGGCGGTCTGTCCCCGGCGTCGCGCGGATGTACCATCCCGGTGAATGTCCCCCCTGTGGCCAGAGCCAGCCTTGCTCGCAGTCGAACACAATCTGGCGCAGCCCGTCTACGCCGTCTACACCCCGCCCGAACCCCTCGGCCATCGCGGCCGGCGTCAATGGCGCGACGGGTTGGCTGCACTGGGCCACCCACTCACCGGTCGAAGGGAGCACGTCATAGAGAAACATCACGTGGCCGATTTTGGTCTGTGGCTCCCGGTGGCGAAACCAGTCGTAGGTAGAGGGGAGCGGCAGCGGCACCCCGTCCAACGTGGTCGCACTGATGGCGTACAGGCCGGGAGCGGGGTCGAAGCGGCGCGGGAGCACCGGCGGCGCTCCGGTCATCGGGGCGATGGGCGTATAGTCCACCCCGTAGGCCGCCGGGTCGAGGAAAGTGAACTGGGAGAGCTTGACCGGCCCCAGGCGGTGTGCCTGTTGGTAGGCCGCTAACGCCTTGAGTGTCTGTCCCCAGTCGGTGTTCGAGTCGGCCAGGAACCGGTATCCCTGGTCGGGGCCGCCGGCGATGGGGTTGAAGTAGGCCAGGTAGTGGGGATGGATCAGTGCCCCCTCCAGGCCGAGCCAGACAAGCAGGCCGGGCAAGAGGAGCCTGGGGCGGCGCACCGTCGCCAGCCGCCCGGCCGCGAGGCAGAGGAAGGGTAGCAGCGGCAGGAGGTGGCGGTAGCCGATGTTGATGGTGCTCATAAGGCTGGCCGCGCCATAAACCAGGGGGAAAAGCCACAGGGCCAACTCGGTGGTCAGGCAGCGACGACGTCCCAGCGCAAGGGCGGCTGCCGTCAGGGCGATGAGGACCAGCGTCGGCAACGGGGTTTTGATGGCGAAGGCGACGGGGAAGTAGAGTCGCCAGCCGTGCATCCGGTTCTGGCCGAGGAGGAAGGATTCCCGCCCGTAGGCCAGGTTTTCCCGCAGACGCAGCCAGCGCTCGATGTGGGAGGCGGCCGGCAGGGGCCAGTCCACCGCCAAGCCGGTCACCGGGCGCAACTCAAAGCCGTAACCGGCCCAGACCACCAGGGTGGCCACGGCCACCATCCCGGCGTAGGAGAGTAGGCGGCGGCGCAGCAGCAGTCTTTCGGAGGACTTGTCGGATGACTTGCCGGTAAGCGCGTCCGCCAGAAACAGCGCCCCAACCAGCGGGAACAGGAGCAGCGCGGTCAGTTTGGCGAGTTGGGCCAGCCCCAGCAGTAAGGCGGCCAGCCACCAGCGGCGGCGGGTCGGGCGGTGCAGGTAGCGGGCGGCGGCCATCATAGCCCAGAAAATGAAGGCCGTTGCTCCCAGGTCAGTGGTCGCCAAGCTCCCGTGCGCTAGAATATTGGGATCAAGCGTCAGCAGCGCCAGGGCCAGCAGGCCGCCTCTCTGCCCAAACTCATCGGCAGCCAGGCGATAGACGGTGGCCGCCAGGAGCACTGTCAGCATGGCGAGCGAGAGACGCGGAGCGACGATCATCCGGTCAATGGGGCGATAGTCCAGCACTGTGGCCTGGGCGACGCGAATCAGGTTCTCCTCGTCGTAGCCGGGAGCGGTCTCTGGCGGGGCCAGGTCAGGCACGAAACAGAGCGGCCAGGCCAGCCAGGCCTTGACCAGCGGGACGTGCTCGTCGAAAAGGCGTAGGTGGCCGGTGCGCAGGTACTCATAGCCGCTGGTGAT
>QMOE01000666.1 GCA_003648125.1 Chloroflexota bacterium | reverse complement strand
TTTCTCCTGCAATGAATCCATCGAACATCTCCCCCTTGTGATTTCTAAAACGATGATGGCCTAACTTTAGCACGTATCCAGCTTATCGTCAAGAGAATTGTTCCTCAATAAAAACGGGGAGCTTTTGGACACGGATATCACGGATCAACACGGATTTTTCTTTGCTTTTTTACACAAATATCCATGTAATCAAATCCGCGTCCAATTTCTGGTTTCGTTTATTCAGGAACAACTCTCTTGTCTTTCTCCAACGCTTACTACGATAGATAAGACGCCAACCGTGCGGCGTCTTCAGGATTGCGACGACAGTGAGCCAATAGCAAGTTGAGCATCTCGCCCCGCTGCAAACCGCGTGCGAATTTGTCGTACACTTTGGGG
Source organism: Chloroflexota bacterium (assembly GCA_003648125.1). Next base: position 2,181 of record QMOE01000666.1, on the reverse strand, counting down.
AAATGATCCAAGCACAGCGATTTGATCTCGACGCTATCCAGCCGTTGCAGGCGAGCGCGCAGCGCGGCGGGTGTGAACGCCGAGGACGCGGCCTCCGGCGGCGCGCTCTTCGTCGCCTGGACGACGTTGCCGTTCCCCACTATATTCCCGTTTCCGATGATCGTATACCTGGCGCCGGCACCGCGCTGTGCTGGGGTAGCCGCCACTGCCAAGTCCAATACTTGTTGACGGGTTTGCGTCTCTCCTGAGGACCCCGCGTATTCCAGGGTGATTTCCATTTGCACGTGATCTCCAGCCCGTTGCGGACAGACGTGCAACCACTGCTGCTGGGCTTGCCCGGCCCTAAGTGTGAGCAAGCGTTGCGTCTTGCGCACGCCTCCGGCAAATCCTTCCCCCGTCGCCCGGATGACCAGGGAGCGCGCGATCCCGGCTCCCTCATTGCGCACCGTAAATTTTAAGTAGGTCTCCGTATCCACCACGAGACCCGCGTGCTCCATCTCCACGGTGACGAAAGGTTCTCCGCGACAGTGCGCGGCAGCCCGTTGCGCCTCGGTGGCTTTTTCCGGCTGCCACATCCCGGCATACAATTCGGCGGCCTGGTCCCATAGCTCGGCGCGCGCCTGCGCGTCCTCCTGCTGAACCAGGGCTTGTTGCTCCAAAGCCGCCGCCTGGCGCAGTGGACGGTTCAGCGCGCCCCACAACCGCGCCGCCTCCTGCCAGGCCGTGGCCCGCTCGTAATGCTCCGCTGCGCACGCGCTCTCACCCAGAGTTTCCCGGAGCCGGGCGGCCTCCAGCCAGTGTCCGGCAGCTTCGTGTTCGGCGGCGCTGAGGGGACGGGCGATGGCGGTCAGCGCGCCGCCCCGGTCAGCCACGATGACGCATGGCGCAGCCGCGCCACAGGTCGCCAGCACCGGCGGGAGCTCGCTGCGACGCTCGACTTCGTAGAGCCAGAGTCCCTTCCCCATCGCCGCGTCCACGGCGTAGAGGTGGTGATCGTGGCAGGTGACGTAGACCACGCCGCTATGCACAACCGGCCTGGCTTGAGGATCAATCTTCCGTGCGGTAGGGAAATGCCAGACTACATGACCGTCGCTCAGATCCAGCGCGTACAGCCCATCACGCGCGCCGGCGTAGATCCGCTCGCCAGCGCTGACCGGAGCGGTGAGTGCCTTACCCTCCGGGCCAACCGCGCTATGCCAGAGCGATGCGCTATCTTTCAAGCCCAGCGCGTGTACTGTTCCCGCGCTTGAGGTAGCGAAGACACGCCCGTCCACGACCACCGGCGTTTTGTCCAACCAGGCGCCCTTTGGCGCATCAACGTCGCCGCGCCAACGCAGGCTGCCGTTGGTATCCAGCGCCAGCAGCTGCGGCCCACGGCAAGGGATGCAGACCACGCCCTCCGCCAGCGCGGGGGCAGAGAGCGACGCGCTCGCATCCAGGGGAACGCGGGCGCGTTCTTCGCCGCTCGTGAGATCGAGGATGACCAGCGCGCGCGTATCAACGGTGAAGTAGACCATATCGCCGGCCACCGCCGGGGCGGAGACGCGCTGCACAGCCGCAGTCCAACGCCAGCGTTCTTCGCCCGCCGCGTCCAGGGCCAGCAGCGCGCCAGCCCCGCGCAGCATGTCGGTGCTGGTGAGCGCGACGAGGATACAGTCACCGGTCGCCTGCAGCAAGCCACTGATCATCACGTACTCGAAAGATTGCTCCCAGCGCACGCCGCCATCGTCCAGGCCCAGCGCGTGGAGCACGGCCTGTTGTGCTAAACGGCTGGTATCTCGCGTGGTCGCCAGCAGCAGCTCGTCGGCGACCAGTGGCGGAACAGCGAGAGGCTGAGACAGCTTGATGGACCAAAAAACGTCTGGAATATCCCCGTTACCAAGGTTCACAGTTGACCTCACACATCATTCATAAATCTAACGTAATCATGCCCTGCCCCGAGGTTCACCTGCAAGGCTACTACCCGGGGCAGGCGCGCTATGTATTCGGCCCATCCTCCAGTGCATCTTGAGGACAAACCAGGACCTGAGGCTGGAGTTCTCCCAGGATTTGGTCACCCATGCGTGCATGTGTGACATTCTATCCCAGGGCGCAAGGGAGACCTGCTGGCGTAACGGAACCCGACGTTGTTCCTCGTATTATCTGGATCGTTCCTGTTACGCTTGGCACTACGGACGTTGT
>QMOE01000665.1 GCA_003648125.1 Chloroflexota bacterium | reverse complement strand
GGCAATGTAGCCGAGGTTTCCATACCTCGCGGGCATAACGCGCTATGGAAAGCGCGGCTACGTTAAAAGTGCCCCAGAATATTGAGATGATACATTTCGAGCGCGTATTGGCCGGCCAGCAGTTAGAGGATTTGTGGATCGTTGGGCTCCAGACTATCGAGAAAGCAGGCCAGCGATTGCTCCGGGTCTCGAGCCGGAGTGGATTGGAAGCCGAGGTCAATCGAGGGGGCTGAATTTCTTATTTGCTAATGTCTTGACATCCGTGTTCTCAAGTGGCCGACTTGGAGCCAAACATGGAAGCATAGACCTTTGTAAACACCGCGCCAAACATAAAGATCTGGGCGATGTAATAGATCGCGATCAGCAATACCGCCAACGCCCCAGCGGCTTCGAAGGCCGACGCGATATTGCTATGCGTCAGGTAAAGCCCTGCCACCCGCCCGCCAATGTAGAGCAGCAACGCCGTCACCGCCGAGCCAACCCAGACGTCACGCCAGGCTATCTTGACGTTTGGCAGAACCTTGTACATCAAGGCGAGCGAGATGGTCAAGAATCCCATCATAAACAAAAAGTTGGCGATTGGCACGTAGCCAGCCCAATTAACAAACGAATCCAACACGGAGACGACAAAACTCACGACCGTCGCCAGCACGAGCAGGAGGCCAACGCCGATGACCATCACGAATGCCACCAGGCGGGTCGTGACAAAGGCAATGGTTCCGTTCCGTGATGGGGGTGGCGCTTTCCAGATCGTATTGAGCGCGTATTGCAATTGGACGAACAACCCCGAAGCCGCGTACAACAACGCTCCGAAACTGATCGCCGAGATCAACGTCGTGCCGCTTGACGTGCGTTGTGAAGCGCCAACCACGATATCCTGGACGAGTTGGGCTGTCGCTGGCCCCAGCATGTCTTGAAACAGCAGGAACAGTTGGTCGGTCGCCGCCAGTTCGTCAATGAATATACCCGCCACGGTCAGCGCGATGAATATCACGGGCGCGAACGAAAACATGCCATAGTAGGCCAGGGCCGCCGCCAATTGGGCGGGATTATCGGCGTTCCAAGCGAGATATACTTTTTTCAGGAAGGTTCGAATCGTAGAAAACAAGACAACTCCTCTATCAAACCAACGCCGCCGAATTATACCACAGGTACCAACAGTGCGGTAACCATTTAGACCACCAAGGCTTGGGCAGCGTATTCAGTTCTGTAAACCTCCGAGGTCTTGGGACCTTGACAAAGAACGGAATCTCGTTACAATGGGATTTGTCTCTTGGACAAAGTGTGCTGCCTGCGAGACCGAGTGCGAACGAGGGGCCATTTTTCACGAGGATGATGTGCCCGACGATGAGAAGGCTGCCATCCAGAGGAACGTTGACTTTTTCGAGATTGGGCCGGGCCAGGACCTCGTGTAACTGGCGCGAGACTCTTTCAAAATTCTCCGATAGAAAGGAGGTGAATACCAAATGCCACGTGTGATTGATGCGGATGAGTGCATCGCTTGCGGCGCTTGCCAGGAGGAATGTGAGAGCGATGCTATTTCCGAAGGAGATGATTTCTACGTGATTGATCCGGAGAAATGCACCGATTGTGGGGAGTGCGAGGAGGCTTGCCCCGTAGACGCAATTTCTGTGGCGGAGTAGCACACTTGTTGTGTTCAGGTGCAGTAATTAACCCGCTCTCGCTAACGTGAGAGCGGGTTTTTGTGTGAGAGGCCCCTACGTGACATAGATCGGATTGCTAAAGATCCAACCCCGGCGGTTCAACCGATAGTTGAGATAGACCTCGACGCGATACACGCCCGCATCGGCTGTGGTGTGTTTGAGATGCTTGCCCTTGGTTCGGACTAGCACCCGTCCATTGAGCAACAGGCGGATGTCGGCGCGGTGAGGCGTCTGCACCTCAAAGATGGCTGCGCCCGTGCGCACCAGTTCATCCCCCATCAGCGCGCGGTTGGCGCCGCTGTGGGCGCGGAAGCGAAAGCCGGCCGTGGAGGCGGGCAGGTCATATCCCACCCAGGCGTGGCCCGCCCGCAACGCGCCGTAGACCAGCGGTTTGTCGTGTTCCAATTGGCCGTTGAGAGGGCGTGCGGTCAGAATGTGAGTGTTGACGCAGCGGAAGAGGTACTCGTAGGGGAATAATTGGCGGCTAATTGGACCCATTGAGTAGGTGTTGCCGTGCGCGTCGGCCCCACCGATGGCCGCGACGCGCTTTCCCTGGGATAATAGTTGATCCCACTGGCGCAGCGTGGCCCGGAACGGCCCGCTAATACCCCGCGCCGGAAAGTGGGCATAGTAGACCGCCGCCAGTTTGCTGCGCAGGAGCGATTTGAATTCGGACATATAGTTCCAGATTTCGATCCCTGTGTATCCGGTGACGTCCCAATCGCTCCACGGGATGGCCTTCAGGTCGGGGCCGATGGGGCTGCCGCGCTCGAAAGGATGAGCCAGGTAGCAAAAGCCGCCCTGTCGGTTCACCTCGTCAATCAGGTTTTGCGGGTTCGCGGCCAGTGGGGACAACTCGGCCTCGGCGTTGTAGACCAGGAGGTGGTTGGCCTGGGGC
>QMOE01000664.1 GCA_003648125.1 Chloroflexota bacterium | reverse complement strand
TCGGCGGGCGCGGGACGGCCCATAATCTCGGCCATGCGTACCTCTGATTCCGCCTTGATCTGCGCTCCAAGCTCTTCCTCTTTCCCCTCTGCCAATTGCTCCAGCCAGGCCAGCGCCTCGTCGCCCGATGGCACCCCCTCTCCCTCCAACCAGGCGGGCGAAGGCTCCGCTCCTGCGACCTCTTCCGCCACCGGAGCGGGCGCGGGTTGAGCCTCCGATGGGGCAATCTTCTGCAGCCAATCGGGAATCTCGGCCAGGACGGGTGCCTGCATCGCGGCGGATGGCTCCTCAACTCCCGATATTTCTGCCGGCGGGGCCTCTTCCAGCGACGGAACGACTTCCTCCATCGCAGGCGGTTCCTCGACAAACTGCTCGCGCAGGCCAGATAACCAATCCGATGGCTGTTCCACAGTCGAAACGGCAGGTGCTGCTTCTTCAATAGCTGTTTCAGCGGTCAATCCGGACAACCACTCTGGGGCTTCAAGTACCTGGCTCAAAGCAGGCGGCGCTTCCTCTGCAGCGCCCTCCCCTGGTTCGTCCAGCCACTCGGGCAATTCCCCTTCCTCCTCTTCTTCGTCGCCAATCGGTTCGAGGCCCAGCCCAGCCAGCCATTCCGGCTCCTCTTCCTCAGCCACGGCAGCCTCTTTCGATTCCTCCTCCTCAGGCCCTCCGGGAGCGGCCGCCATTAACCAGGTGGGAATCTCCTCTGCCGGGACCGGGGTTACTTCCTCAGGTAGTTGCACCTCTGGTAGCCCAACAGGGCCAGGAATAGGTGAAGCAGGGATTTCCTCTTCCTCTACGGCAATCTCCTCCAGCCAGGAGGGAATCTCAATCTGCGCTTCCAGTGCTGCGGTGATATCAACCAGCGATGCTTCTTTGTCGGTCAGTGGAGGTGCTTCTGTCGAGACGCCTTCTACCTCGGCCATCCAGGCTGGACGTTCCTCCTCGGTCACAGGTCTATACTCTAGAGGGACAATCTGCACTTGTCGCGCGGGCAGGGGCGAATCATCCCCAAAGAGTTCCAGGGCCATTTTATTCTCCGGGTCCAGAGCATCGGCGCGCCGGAGATACTCCTGTCCTTCATCTCGCCCGCTGTTGACCCAGATACTCCCCAGAATCAAGTTGGCCTTGAGGCAGTAAGGCAACTCGTCCAATATCTGCTGACATACGTCCGCTGCCTCCAGGCGCTGGTCGTTGCGCCAGAGCGCCTCGGCAAGTGCGACGCGCAAGTCCACCCGGTCGGGATGCTCGGCCAGTATGGCGCGGAAATCATTGATCGCCCGCGAGAGCAGATTGCCTTTGAGGTACAACCGAGCCAGAGCGCCGGTGGTGAGCGGCGTTTTTTGCAGATCGACGCCGTCTCGCCGGCTATAAAGTCGGCGCAGCTCTTCCGCGACGGGTTTGTTGTCGGCCGCCAACTCGAAAGCGCGTTCCAGATACCATATAGCTGCGTCTAGCTCGTCGTTCTTGTTATGCACTTCGCTCAAACCCACCCAGGCGACCAGATCCTCAGGGTTAGCGCTGAGCACGCGGCGGAACATATCTACGGCATACTCGTCCTGCCCGGCTTCCAGCATCGCCTTGCCCAACAGCCGATAGGCTTCCAGGTACCTGGGATACTGCTTCAAAATGTGCTTCCCGTGGGTTGCAGCCTCCGCAAACCGGCCCTGTTCAATCATGCCATCAATTTGCCCACAATACTCGCGCAGGGAAGTCTCGCTCATCGTTTCCCCCTTTTCCATTCAGTACAGATCACTCTTGGATTATGCAACGGCTTGCGTAAAAAGTCAATTCAGGCCGTGTACTTGTTTCAGTTTGGCGATCAGCGTTTCGATAGACCGTTCTGAGCGCGAGGAGGGGCCTAGCGGATCGGCGATGGTCTCCTCTCCCAACATGGCGTAAAAGGCATTGAGCACACCGTAGGCCAGCACGTCCAATTGATACCCGCCCTCGAGCGTGAACACGATCTTTCCGGCACACAATTGCTCCGCCATGCGCACCAACTCCCGCCCCAACCAGGCATAGCCGGTTAGCGAAAGGTTCATCATCGCCAGTGGATCGCTCCAGTGAGCGTCGTAGCCGGCCGAGACCAGGATCAGGTCGGGACGGAATCGCTCCGCCAGCGGCCAGACCAGTTCGGCGAACACCTGGGCATAGCCCGCGTCCCCCACGCCCGCCGGAAGTGGGACGTTAAGTAGAGTGCCTTCGCCGGGGCCGTTCCCCGTCTCGTTCCAGTTGCCGCTGCCCGGATAGTACGGGTACTGATGGGAGGAAAAGTAGAACACAGCCGGATCGGCGGCGAAAGTATCTTGGGTGCCGTTGCCGTGGTGCACGTCGAAATCGGCGATCAGGACGCGCTCGACCTGGCCCCCGGTCAGCGCGGCCCGCGCGGCCACGGCGACGTTGTTAAAGAGGCAAAAGCCCATGGCGCGGGTGGCCGTGGCGTGGTGACCAGGTGGGCGCACCAGGGCAAATCCGTTGGCGACCTCGCCCGTCAGCACCGCCTCCACCGCCCGCACGACCCCGCCGGCGGCCATCAGTGCTGCGTCAAAAGAGCGAGGG
>QMOE01000663.1 GCA_003648125.1 Chloroflexota bacterium | reverse complement strand
CCCACCGCGACACCGGTTCCTTCAGATGCTACTCCAACCGCTACTCCTGTTACCACAGTCACCCCCGCTCCCTCCGAGGGCCTGACAGTGCGCCCGCTGACCACGCCGACCCCGGTACCGGTCACGACCCCGGCTCCCCAGTTCATTCCCATCAGCATCCTGGTCTATTACGACAACAACGATGACCGCCAGCCCGGAGCGGGAGAGGGCGTTGCCGGGGTCTCGGCTCAAGCCTACGAAGCGGCCACTAATCAACTGCTCGCTCAAGGCTTTACCGACGATCAAGGCAGTCTCGAGTTCACCGTCGCCGCACAGGGTCCTGTGCGCGTGAGCGTTCCCTTCTTTGGTTTCAGCCAACTGGTGACCGGCGACGGGGCCAGCATCTATGTGCGCGTCTCGCCCCAGTCGCTCCCAGAAGAGGCACCTTGATCTGTGAGCGAAGCGACCGTTTCTGACCCCGTAGGGGCGCGGTTACCACGCCCCTACCTGTGAAAAGTACTATCCATTTCATCCATTGACCAACAGGGGCGCGGTTACCGCGCCCCTACCTGTGAAGAGTACCCCAACCTATGAGCGAAGCGACTTTCACTCCAGCAACACAAGAATCACCACCAGCCGGTCGGCCACAAAATCGCCGTACGCTAATCGTTGCCATTGTCGGCGGCGCACTTCTCCTGCTGACTGCTGTGGTACTGATCATTTACCTCGTGTTCAGAAAGGACCAAGTCCCTCCTGGTATGCCCTTGGAGGTGGTTAAACTTGCTCCTACCGTCACCGTTTCGCCTGTGCCAACCCCGATTCTGAGTTGCGAAACGATCATCAGCAGCGGCGATGTGCAGATGGCCGTGTCCCTCCCCATCTCCCTCGCGGTAGGCGACGAATCGTTTCCCGTCGTGGCAGTCATCTTACCGGCGGCCCCTTTTCCTCCCACTCGGGGAGGGGCCGAGGAAAAAACAGCCGCCTGGGTCTGCGGCACGGTAGTCAACTATGTCGTGGGACTGGAGTCGACCCCGGAAAACGAGGCGCTGCTGGTTGGTCTGAGACCGGGAGACGAGATTGGGCTGCGCCTCTCCAACGGCGTGGAACTTGGTTTTCGCTTCACCGAGCGGCGAGAGGTGGCGGCAGACGAGGCGAGCGTCTTTGAGCAATCTCGACCTCGCTTGACGTTGGTAATGGAACAAGAGACCGGTACCTGGCAAATCGCCACGGCCGACTATATCGCCGAGACCGAGCCGGTGCAGCCGCCCTCGGGGACACTGGCCCAACCGGGCCAGGTAGTAGACGTGGGCGACGTGCGGATGACAGTTATCAGAGGCCACGCCGAGCCCGGCCGGCCTGACATTCTGCCTGGGACAATGTACTACCTGGTCGAGTTCTCGGTCGAAAACGTCGGTACAAAGCCCCTGAACGCCGATACCTTTGCCATGCAGTTGCAGGATGGCATGGGAAACCGGTACTTGCTTTCGCCGGATGTCAGCATCACCGGGGAATACGGTCCGCTTAGTGGAGAGATTGGCCCCGGCGTTACGGTGCAAGGTACGGCTGGTTACCTGGTGCCCGATACGCTCGCCGGCCCCACGCTGATCTGGACTTTTAGTCCGTGGCCGGGTTCGGAAGTGCGCGCCAGCGTGGGCCTCCCCTACCAGGCGGAGGTGGAGGAGCCGACCGTGGCTGCCCAGGCCGAAGTGAACATCACCGATGCTTTCCTCAGCCAGGATGGCAGCACGCTGATTATCGAAGGTGAGGTGCGAAACACGGGGGGCGAGCCGCTCACGGTGGGGGTGGGCGACGTCAGTCTCACTTCCAGCGCCGGAATGAGCGACCTGCGCATGGCGGCCCCGCCGTTGCCCTGGACGATTGAGCCGGGCCAGACCCAGGTGATCGAACTCCAGTACGCCAAGCCCGATGCTTCGGCCACGCTACTGTCGCTGCTGGGGTATTCCTTCGAGATCCGGGGATTGTAGAACGGCGGATTGCAGGACAATAACGAATTAGGACAGGAACGGATTGGAAGGGCCGGGCTGACAGCCCGGCCCTTTGTCTTGCAGACGGGCAATGAAATCGAGCGCCAGCACCTGGTCGCGTAGATCGCCGTCGAAATCGAGCAGGTGAGCCTCAATGACCGGCGTGGGGTGGGCGCCGACGTTGACCACTGCCGGGTGGGGCCCCGACTGCTCGGTGTGCGCCAGACAGGCATAGACCCCGCTGGCGGGGATCAGCCGCTCAGGCGGGGGAGAGACGCTGACCGTGGGCACTTTGCCACTGCCTGCCCCGCGTTCGTGGCGGACGACGCCGGCCAGCCGGTAAGGTCGGCCCAGGCAACCGGTTGCCTGGGGAATATCTCCCGCCTTTAGCGCGGCCCGCACGCGACTGCTGCTCACCAGTCGCCCCTCCCACACCAACGGCTCCACGATATGCACGGTGAACCCGCGCTCTGCCCCCAGTCGCCGCAGAAACGGAATGTCCCCTTCGCGCCGGTGGCCAAGCGCAAAGTCGGGTCCGGCCCACAATTTGGCCAGGTGGAGATGGCGCACCAGCGGTTCGACGAAATCAGTGGCCGGTG
>QMOE01000662.1 GCA_003648125.1 Chloroflexota bacterium | reverse complement strand
CAAAGACGAAATGTACCTGGTGCTGGAAGGTGAGATCAACATAGATTATCCCGACGGCCAATGTGTCACGCTGCGGGAAAGGGAGAGTATCGTGGTCAAGGCTGGCGAGACGCACCGCTCCCGCTCGGAAGAGGAGAGCCTGGTGCTGATGTTCAAGGCACACGATCTGTTCGCGGAGTAAAACAATATGACTAATCCACTCAAAATATGTGACCTGATGCTGCGCGACGGCCACCAGTCGCTATTAGCCACCCGCATGCGCACCGACGACATGCTGCCCATCGCCGCCAAAATTGACCAGGTGGGTTACTGGGCGGTCGAGATGTGGGGCGGCGCGACCTTTGACTCTTGCTTGCGCTTCCTGGGCGAAAACCCCTGGGAGCGCATCCGGCTGCTCAAGCGAGAAATGCCCAACACTCCTTTTATGATGCTCCTGCGCGGGCAAAACATCCTCGGCTATAAACATTATCCCGACGACGTGCTGGAGCGATTCATCATCCGCGCCCGCGCCAACGGCATCCAGGTCTTTCGCATCTTTGACGCGCTTAACGACCCGCGCAACATGCGCAAGGCGATGGAGGTGGTCAAACGGGAGGGCGCGCACGTCCAGGCCAGCATGTCCTACACCATCGGCCCGCCCTACAACGTGGACTATTTCGTCAACCTGGGCCGGAAACTGAGCGAGATGGGCGCCGACTCGATCTGCATCAAGGACATGGCCGGCCTGATCACCCCCTACATCGCCTACGAGCTGGTGACGCGGCTCAAAGCCGAGGTCGGACTGCCCGTACACCTGCACTCACACTCTACCAGCGGCATGGCGATGCCCTCGCTGCTCAAGGCTGCCGAGGCCGGTGTGGACATTGTGGATACCGCCATATCGGCCCTTTCTGGAACGACCTCCCACCCGCCCACCGAATCGCTCGTGGCGACGCTCGAAGGTACAGAGCGCGACACTGGCTTTGACCTCAACCTGCTGGCCGAGATCGCCGGGTACTTTACCGAGGTGCGCAAAAAGTACGCCCAGTTCGAGAGCGGGATGAAGGGCGCCGACGTGCGCGTTTTGAAATATCAGATTCCCGGCGGCATGCTCTCCAACCTGGTCTCCCAACTGCGGGAGCAGGGGGCCGAGGATCGGTACGAGGAGGTGCTGACGGAGGTGCCCAAGGTGCGGGCGGAACTGGGCTACCCGCCGCTGGTGACCCCTTCCAGCCAGATCGTCGGCACACAGGCCACGCTCAACGTCATCCTGGGCGAGCGGTACAAGGTGATTCCTCAAGAGGTCAAGAATTACGTCAAAGGGATGTATGGCCGCCCGCCGGCCCCCATTGATCCCGAGATCAAGCAAAAAGTGCTGGGCGACGAGGAACAGATTGACTGCCGCCCGGCTGACCTGATCCCGCCCGGTCTGGAGCAGGCGCGGGCCGAGATCGGCGACCTGGCCCAAGACGAGGAGGACGTGCTCGCCTACGCCCTGTTCCCCCAGGTGGCCCGCCCATTCCTGGAGCGGCGAGCGCAGGGCGGGGGGACGAAGGATGAAATCGTGGCTGCCATCGCCGGGTTACTGGCCGCACAAGAGGAAAAGAAAGGACGCGAGACGGTGTTGCCCTACAAGGTGACGTCGCCGTGGAAAGTATCATGGCGGCCAACGCCAAACCGCTGGGGAGGATTGTTGCCATGAGCAGACAACTCGAAATAGCACTAGAGGACGTCGCCTATCAGGTCGAGATCGAAGGGGAAAAGGTGCTGGTAAACGGACGCCCGTTCGCCGTGACGGTGGACGGCGACGCCGCGCGGGTGGATGGCATCGCTCATACCGTGGTGATCAAAGATCAGCAGGCCATTTTTGACGGAATCGCCTATCCCTTCCAGGCGCGCTGGGCCGGCGTGGAGAAAAAAGCGGCGCGGGCCGACGCTGCCCCCGCAGCCGGCGAGGGAGCGGTGACGGCCATCATGCCCGGCAAGATCATGAGCGTGTTGGTCGAGGTGGGCGACCAGGTGGCCGAAGGGGACGTGGTCTGCGTTTTGGAGGCGATGAAAATGGAGAACGAGTTGCACGCCCACAAAAGCGGCCAGGTCAAAGCGGTCCACGTCTCCCCCGGCGACGATGTGGAGATGAACGCGGCGCTGGTAGAGATTGCGTAGGGGCGGGGTCGCCCCGCTCAGAACCGTAGGGGCGGGGTCGCCCCGCTCAGAACCGTAGGGGCGGAGTTGCCCCGCCCAGAACCGTAGGGGCGGGGTCGCCCCGCCCTTGCCTTTGAGGCCAACTATGCCAGACATATCCGAACACAAACAACAATGGGAACAAACCGCACTCGAAAAGAGCCTCGCCCGTTTCCCGGAGCGGCGCGAGCAATTCGAGACCCTCTCCTCCATTCCCGTGGAACGGCTCTACACCCCCGCTGACGTTGAGACCGACTATCTCGATGACCTGGGCTTTCCCGGCCAACCCCCCTTTACGCGCGGCGTCCAGCCGACCATGTACCGCGGCCGCTTTTGGACAATGCGCCAGTACGCCGGATACGCTACGGCGGAGGAATCGAACCGCCGCTACAAGTACCTGTT
>QMOE01000060.1 GCA_003648125.1 Chloroflexota bacterium | reverse complement strand
TGGCAAGAGGCTTGAACAAGGTAATGATCATAGGTTATCTGGGGCGGGATCCTGAAATGCGTTATACCCCAAGCGGCCGGCCGGTGACATCATTCAGCGTGGCGACCAGCCGAAGTTGGGTTGCAGCTAACGGAGAGCGTCGTGAGGAAACGGAATGGTTTAACGTCGTAGCCTGGGGCAGCCTGGCAGAGATATGCAAACAGCATCTCTACAAAGGGCAGCAAGTCTACGTGGAGGGACGCTTGCAGACGCGCGGCTGGGAAGGCGCAGACGGCAAGAAACACTACCGCACCGAGTTGGTAGCGAATGAGATGATCATCCTGGGAAACCGCAAAAGGGTAGAAGTTCCAGTTGAGAGCACAGCGGAGGATACGGCCAGCGAGGAAGAATTTCCCTTCTAGGCATACGGTAGACCACACGCCGACCCACCAGATAAGTAAGAATGTGATAATTCACCGTCAAAGCTATCGTCTATCTCAGTAGCGTAGAGATAACACCGTTTTCCCAAAATGTATGAGCCCTTTCTTGATAAGGAGGATATCTTGGCTGAGGATTCACATCGAAATGACGAAGCACATCGGCGTCCCCGACGCGGACGATATCGCCCGCGTCCCAAGGTCTGTGCCTTTTGCGTGGACCATGTGGACCACATTGACTACAAGGACGTGAATACGCTACGCCGCTATATAAGCGATCGCGGGAAGATCAAACCGCGCCGTCAGACCGGCACGTGTGCCAAACATCAACGACGACTAGCAGTGGCCATCAAGCGGGCACGCCACCTGGCACTCCTGCCTTTTACTGCCGAGCACGTGCGGTAAGCAAATTGACCCACGTTGGCGACAACGGGGCATAGGATACGTTGTGATCCTATGCCCTTTACATACCTGGTTCCACCGAACTAACACAGAGTAGGGAGAGGCGGAGGATAACGTAATGGCAAAAGGTAAAAAGGGCAAAAAGGCAAAGAAGCCAGTCGCTCTGACCAAAAAGCAGATCGCACGCGGCCGCAAAGTTAAACGCCAGATCAGGATGATCTGGATCGGCGTAGGAGTAGTCGCTGCGCTGGTGGTAGGTATACTGGCTTTTGGAGTATATCAAGAAGTGGTGACCAAGCCAGCCGCACCGATAGCCATAGTCAATGGAGTGCCCATCCGCACCGATTACTATCAGCAAGTCGCCCGCTACACCGGCGACACTTCAAAGCAGCTCGTGGATCACCTGATCGAGAGTGAGCTAATCCGCCAGTACGCCGTGCAAAACGGAATAACCGTCACTGCCGATGAAGTGCAAACGACCATCGAGGAGATGTTCGGCTACTACCGCACGCCACCGACGCCCATGCCGACACCCATCACATCCCAGGAGACGATGACCGACGTCACTCCCGCACCGACGCCCACTCCAATGACCGAGGAACAGTTTCAACAGGCATACGCCGATTTCTTGAAGCGGATGAAGGAACAGTCGGGTCTCCCTGAGGAGGAATTCCGGCGCAATGTGCAGACCATGCTCCTGCGACAGAAAGTCCAGGACCAGGTGACCCAGGACATGCCGACTGAAGAAGAGCAGGCTCACGTGCGTCACATCCTGATCAAGGTGGCGACAGATGCGGACGAGCAGACGGTACAGGAGGCGGAAGCCAAAGCACGCGATCTGGTAGAACAACTGCGCGACGGTGCGGATTTCGCCACCCTGGCTGCCCAATTTTCCGAGGATCCCGGCTCGAGCGAGAATGGCGGCGACGTAGGTTGGATAGCGCGGGACGGAGGGATGATAGCTGAGTTCGAGGAAGCAGCTTTCTCCCTGCCGGTAGGGGAGATAAGCGATCCGGTGAGCAGTTACTACGGTTTTCACATCATCCAGGTAACAGAACGAGAGGTGCGAGAGCTTGAACCCGATGTCCTGGCGCGGCGGAAAAGCGATGCTTTTCAGAAATGGCTGGCCGACCTGCGGGCTGAGGCACAGGTGGAGGAATACTGGTCGCCAGAGAAAGTACCAGCAGATTTGCTGCGCCAGCAAACAGGATAGACGCTCAGCAGTTAACTGCGCAAACGCATCGAGGCCAACGGGGACAAATCCCGTTGGCCTCGATTGTGTGGGCATAGCCAAATCGGCCACACCTGTTTACGGCAGTCCCATCAGGCTCATCCCCTGCGGATGCTCGATGGTGAAATCGAAGCGCACGACTCGTTTCTCGCCCGCAGCCAGCGTAAGTTCCCAATCCAGCAGGTTCAGTTCTGTCTGCTCTGCCGGTTTGGGCTCGGCGGATTCCAGTTTTACCTTAATGTCCTCGTGACGAGGTACAGGCATCTGGTCGTGGAGCGTGACCTTCGCCTCGGTCGGCAGGAGATTCTCCAGCGTGATCTCGTAGCCGTAGCGCAGGCGGCGACGATCACCGATGAACCGCTTGTCTACCTTACGCCGTTTCAACTCGCGCCCCACCTTGATGCGGTCGTCGGCCCCCAGGTAGAACTCGATCTCCCCTTGCGGGGCGGTCAGTTCCAGCTCGGTGACGCCGATGAACTCGTCACCGGCGAAGAGATTGGCCGGGCCGGGCAGGAGGGTATAAGGACTGTCGTTGGTCACCTGCGCGCGGCGGTAGGCCGCCTCTACGAGTTTAGGCGCGGCTACGTAATCCAGCTCGGGGAGCAGTTCGAAGCGAGCCACGGCGACTTTGTGGGGTGCGCCGTCAGCAGGGACGGTGACCGTGCCGGTCACCTGGTAGGTCACGGCTGCCCCGGAAGTCTCCACCGTAGCCATCACCACCTCCGCTTCGACCTCCTCTAGGGGCATCTCGGCCTCCGGCTCCGCGCCGGTCGTCATTGTATCCATCGCCGGTGGTGCAGCGGGGGCAGCCATTTTCATCATACGCCGGGCAGCGGGTGGCCGCGCGGCGTAGACCGGCCCGATGTACCAGGGATCGAGTTCGGGGAGCATCCCGGCCAGGGCGGGCCGGGCGGTGGAGAGAGTAAGCGCCACGTCGGGCCAGTCCTCGCCAGTGCGCTGGGACACCTGGGCCAGATAGCCTACCTCCAGCATCGGCTGCTCGCTCTCCTCCAGCAGCCGCACGTCGTAAAGCGGTCGCCAGCCGGCGCCGGAGACGACGTAGGTCAGTTCGACCGTCAGCTCACCCGCCTGAGTCACCTCGAGCTCGACGACGGCGGTATACCGCTCGCGCCCTCTTGCCCCACGCAGTTGCTTAAGTTCGCCTTGCATCTTCTGCAAGCGGCGCTCCAGGTCACGGCGGCGGACGGCCAACTCCAAGACTGCTGCGTTGAGCCTCTCGGCCCGGCTGCGCAGGCTGTCGAAAAGCGCCATCTGCGCCTCGGCACTCGCCTTGCCGAAAGCCAGCCCCCGAGCATAGGCCTCAGTCTGGCCAGCCAATTCATCCAGGACGGCCCGCTCCCGCTTGAGGAGTTCGGTCTGCGCGTCGAGACCGCGCATCTCGTCCTCCAGTGCCTCGACCTGTCCCTCCAGTTCGCGCACGCGCTCGGCGGGCGTCTCGACATAGAAGTCGCGTCGCACGTCCACACCGAGAAGCCGCGCGCGAGCAGTGCCCCGAGCGGAGGCCCGCACCGAAGCCGGATCGAGTTTAAGGGGCAACTCCGGCACCTCCAGGCGGTGGCTGCCCGGCTCCAGCATCGCTGTGCCGCTACGGATTACCCGTGCGCGGTCGGGATAGACGGCGACGGCTGTGATAGCAGTGTGTAGTTCAGTCAACGTGTGCTCCTTTTTAAGTCCGCATCCAGAACGTGACGGATGACCGGAGGCAGGGCGTCCACTCCGTCTATGGCTCAGGGTTGTTCAATTCTCCCCCTCACCCCAGCCCTCTCCCCCAGGGGAGAGGGAGCCAATGCCCCTCGCCCTACGAGGGAGAGGGGTTGGGATGAGGGTGGAAGCACAGCACGTAGGACTGAACAGCCCTGGTCTATGCCTGCTGCTTTTTCAATTCCTCTTCGACCAGCACGCGGCGCAGAATCTTGCCAACCATGGTCTTGGGCAACTCGTCGCGGAACTCCACAAACTTGGGCACTTTGTAGGGAGCCAGGTTCTCGCGACAAAACTGGATAATCTCCTCCTCGGTGGCTGTTTCGCCTTCCTTGAGGACGATGTACACCTTGACCCGCTCCCCTTTCCCTGCAACCGGGACGCCCGCTGCTGCGACCTCTTTGACCTTGGGGTGTTCGTACAATACATCCTCGACCTCGCGAGGGTAGATGTTGAACCCGCCGGCGCCCAGGATCATGTCCTTCTTGCGGTCCACGATCTTGAAGTAGCCATCCTCGTCCATGACGGAGATGTCGCCGGTGTGCAGCCAGCCGCCACGCAAGGTGTTGGCCGTCTCGGTGGGCATGTTCCAGTAGCCCTTCATCACCTGTGGCCCCCGGATGCACAATTCGCCCACCTCGCCGGGGGGCAGGATTTTCTCCCCGGTATCTAGGTCCATGATCACCGCTTCGGTATCCGGCCAGGGGAGACCAATAGTGCCGACGCGGTTCTCGCCAAAAATGGGATTGGCGTGGGTCACGGGCGTGGCCTCGCTCAGACCGTAGCCCTCCACCAATTTGCCACCGGTGATCTCTTCAAACTTTTTCTGCACCTCGACCGGCAGGCCCGCCGCCCCACGGACGCGCGCCTTGATGGACTTGACGTCGTACTTCCCGGCCAGGACGCCCGGATCATTATTGATAGCCACGTACATGGCCGGCACACCGGGGTAGATGGTGGGATGCTGCTTGTTAATAGTTTCCAACACGTCCTTGAGGTCGCGCGGGTTAGGCACCAGGAGCAGTGTGCTGGCAGTGTATACGCCGTGGTTCATGCAGGTGGTCATCCCATAGCTGTGGAACAAGGGCAGGGTGACCAGGATGACCTCGGTGGCCGCGGCGGTCTTCAACCAATGCTTGCACTGTACGGCGTTGGCCAAGATGTTCTTGTGAGTGAGCTGTGCGCCCTTGGAGACACCGGTGGTGCCGCCGGTGTACATCAGTACCGCCGTGTCATCCCAGGTCAGATCAACGGGCGTGGGCCTGGACGGAGCACTGTCCAGCACATCCTGGAACCAGTAGGTGCTGGCATCACCGGAGATGTCTACTACGTGGCCGTCTTTCTTTTCCTTGAACAGAGTGAAGAGAAGTTTGAGAAGGCCAGGGAAGTAGGTCTTGATCTTAGCCACGACGACATGGCGCAGCCTGGTCTTGTCCCGAATCTGTTTGATGAGGGGATAGAACGCACTCAGGGTGATGATAACCTCTGCGCCGGAGTCGTTCAATTGATGCTCCATCTCGCGGGCCACGTACATCGGGTTACAAGGGACGACAATCCCACCCACTCGTAGGATGGCGTAGTAGGCGATGGGGAATTGCGGGCAGTTGGGCAGGTGGATGGCTACCCGGTCGCCTTTCTTGACTCCCAGCTTCTGGAGACCGGCAGCAAACTTATCCACCAGCTCGTTGAGCTCGCGGTAAGTCAGCTTCGCCCCTTTGAAGACAGTGGCCACCTGGTCAGGATACCTGCTGGCCGTATCGGCCAGGACTTTGGGCATCAGCGTGTCGGGGTAGTCAATTGTCGCCGGGACCCCCTCTTCGTAATGCTTCAACCAGGGTTTTTCCATTACAGCTTCCATTGCTAATTACCTCCTTTGCAACGTCGCTCGGAGACCGTGATAGACGGCGAATCGCGAATAGGGCCAAAGTGGCAGGTAGCACCTCCTTTCCAGTTATGTAGATTGGGATGCCAATTCAAAGCGTGTCTACCGGATGCACAGGTAGCTTCGGCTGAGGGTAAATGTTGCGGACTGTGATCTGGTCTAGTCGTGAGAGGTGCGCTCGATCTGGGCGATGTGGATGCGTATGCCAGCTATCGCATTGGCCGGAGCGCGGCTGTGGCGCAATGCTATCGTACCCTGACACCAGCACGTTGACCAGCGGACACGATAGCGCGGTACGTTTATATTTTATCACAAAAATGCGAGAATGTGAAGGGGGGAAACGCAGAAACTACGAAGTCACAGCAACCTGACCACGTCCTCCGCTGTGGGCGGGCAGCCACGAGCAATGGGCAGCCCGTGTCGTGCCGCGTACTTGCGGGCACAATCACCTACGCATATTACCTTGCCATGACCGGGCGGCAGGCCCGCCAACTCCCCCGCGTGGCCCATTACGATGTCCAACCGTCGCCACACGCCCCGATACGCGAACTTGAGCTGCCGCCATCGCGAGGCTTTGATCAGCTTCATGGTATGATACAGCGTCCAATTGCACCCGCTGCACGAGTCGGTGATGTGCTCGTACACATTTTTGTACCGGAAGTAGCCCCGGTAGTCGAAAGCGAAGGGCTGCGCCACCTCTTCGATGGATAGACCCACCACGTCCACTGTCCGGCGGTACGGGATGTGCGGCGCGTGTTCCGGCGGGAAGCCCATCACCCGCAGGCAGACGTTGTCCACCTCGACCAGGTCCGCGCCGGCCACCAGCAGACCCATCGGCTTGGGTGTGCCGTAGCGCCAGGGGCCATCTCCTTCCAGAGCGATGATGCCATCAATCACCGTCAACGCCGGCTGCACCACCTGCCCCAGGGCACGGATGCAGGCGTCGAGGCCACAGCGGTGAAAGCCGCGCTTGTCGGCCGGCAAAAGCAGCCCTTTCTGATTCTTGAGTCCCAGCGTAACCCCGGTCTGGACGTGGGTTTTCATCTTGGCTACGTTGATATACTCGTGAGTACGCAGCAGAGCCGGGAGCTTGAGCGTGCCGAACTCCCACGCCACCTCCACCCGCTCCACCTCGTTCAGGTCCACCAGCTCCGCCCCGTAGCGCCGGGCCAGCTCGGCATAGCCTGTGCGCTGAAAGGCTCTCATCGTATCGCGCCCGACAATCCCTCCCTCGCCGATCACTACCGGACGTCCGGCGAGAGCCTGCAACAAACCCTCGACCACACGCGGGTCGGTGTATAATCCCTGATTGGGCGGGCCGTAGTCCGGGACGTTGGGCTTGATGAAGATAACATCCTTCTGGGGTTGATAGCCAATGATCGCCAGAGCTTCGGCAATCCGGGCCGGAGCGTCCTCCAATGCAGAACGCGCTATCACGGTGGTCATCTACGCCGCAGATCCTTTACAAATGGCTCTCATTACGTCAGTCCCGATAGCTGACGACCGCCGCGTGCACATCGTCGTAAATTTTGAACAACTCGCTGAAACCCGCCAGGTCGAACACTGCCCGGACTGAGGGTTGCAGATTCGCCAGGCGTAAGTCGCCCCTCCTCTGACGAATGTCCCTGGCCGTAGTCAGCACTACCCCCAGGAAAGCACTGCTGACGTAAGGAACAGCGGCCAGGTCCAAAACTAACTTGCGCTCCGCCGACTGCATCAGCTCGTGCAGGCGATGCTCCAGATCGGGCGCGGTACCGGCGTCCACGTCCCCCTCAATGGCGATCACACACACATCGCCGATTTTACTCTCCACCAGGTTCACAGCCCCTCCCCCTCACCACTGAAGCAGATACTCCTCGATCAGCCCCTCCGCCTCCAACGCAGCGTTGAAAGCGATGTCCGCGCTGCAAGCTGGTGCGGCCACCGTGTCGCCCACGAAGAACAGGCCATGGATGTGCGGCGAGGCAATGGGATGCCGGTCGGGATAAGCCTGACCCACCCGCAGGTGCACACCATCCACCAGAGGGATCACCAGCCGTCGCTCCCAGAGCACACGGTCGAAGAAACCGGGGAAGGTCTCGGCGATCCAGCGGCGCAGACGCATCGTCTCCGCATCCATCACCGGCTTCTTGGTCGCGTCCCGCGCCGGAACTGCATTGAGGAAGCTGGCGAGTTGCATGCCTTCCGGAGCCAGGCTGGGGTCACAATTGGACGGGAAAGAGCCCATCAGAAAGGCCCCGTCGAGGCTGATCACCGAGCCACTGGAACCGGGCACAGGCTCTCGCAGGCCAAAATCATAGGCGATGCACGCCGTCGGCTCCAGGTTAGCAGCGTATTCCCAGAACTCGGTGGGCAGGGCTTCGTCGGGAACAAGACGGAAAAGGCGTTGCAACGGCGGAGTGAAAACTACCGCCTGGGCAGTGATCTCCTCGCCATCGGCCAGCACGCCGGCCACGCAGCCCTCGTCCAACAGAATACGATCCACCTTGCAACCCAGGCGCACCTCATCGCCCTCACGGATCACCTCCTCCAACTTGCGGATAATCTGTCCCGTACCGCCCACCGGCTGCGCGGTCACGGCGGGGGCTTTGAGGGCGTGCTGCACGAAGTAGATGACCTCGCCTGCCGAAGCGACCTCGATATCCGGGGCATAGATGGCGTAGTTGAAGAGCCGGCACAGTTTGAGCACGGCGGGACTGTGCGTGGTGCGTCGCACAAAGTGGGCCCAGGTGACGGCGTACCAATCCTCGGGCCGGGCACGCAGCGCGCGCAGGAGTACAGCCATCAGGCGCAGACGGTCCGGCCAGGAGAGCATGGGCGTGGTCAGATAGCCGCCCACTGAGTCGGGGCGGGGGTATAGCCGGCCATTGAACTGCACCAACGAGCGCTCGGCCCTGCCTTCCCCCGCCCACTCGATGCGCTCACCCAGGCGGCGCAGCACCTCGGCCGCCGGCCCCGCATCGCCGAAGCGATTGACGTGCAATCCCCAATCCAGGATGAAGCCATCGTGCTCGTCACTGCGTGCGCGACCACCCAGCACCTTGTTCTGCTCGCACACCAGGACACGGTGCCCACGGCGGGCCAGCAGAGCAGCGATGGCCAGCCCGCCGTAACCCGCGCCGATGACAATGACTTCGTACATCCAGTTCCCCCAGTTCCTTGATACCCCTATCCGAACTCGCGCATCATCACCTTGCCCAGTCGCTTGATCCCTTCCTCGATCATCTCCAGAGGAGCATTGGAGAAGTTCAGGCGCATACAGTGGAGACCGCTCCTATCAC
>QMOE01000661.1 GCA_003648125.1 Chloroflexota bacterium | reverse complement strand
GACGCCACGCGGACCGAACTGGAGGTGCTCCGCGCCTCGCGGCCCAAGGCGCCGGCCGTCCACGTGGCGGAGACGGGCGTGACCGGCTAGGTCTTTTCGGACAAAAAACATCGCCGCCTATTGGTTACTTACCCCGGGCCGGGCAAGAGCGTTCGAACCGTCCTGCCCTCTACCTTTGTTTTTGCATCGCCGGGGCCATCCTTCGCAAGAAATCTCAGGAAAAGTGGACTTGTGCTGACCTGTCCCCAGTTTCCAAAGCGCAAGGCGGCACCTTCCCGATGAGTGCGATGAGTAACAAACGGAGCGCGCTCCAGGGAACAACCCTGGAAAGGAAGGACCGCCACGGATCGCAAGGATGGGACTGCTTGGGTACTGAGTCTTTGCGCGCATACTCTTCAGCGTTCTCAGGCCAAGACCTTGAGCGAACTGGTTGCGGGGGCTTTGGGGATGGCGCGGGCGTCTCTGGCTGAGTTGGGCCGGTGCGTCTCGGCGTGTGGGGCTGTGTCCACCAGGCACTGCATCAAGCGGGTGGATCGATTCGTGGGCAACCGGCGGATCGAGCCAGCCGAGGCGATGCGGGGGCGGTGAAGTGGCTGGCCCGTCCCCGCAAGAAGCTGCTGGTCAGCATCGACTGGGTGGACGTTCCTCAGCTGCACTGCCTGGTTTTGGCGGCGAGGCTTCGGGGCCGGTCCTTGCCGCTGCTGTGGGCGGTGGGGTTGCATGCCCTCGCCCACGGTCATCCTCGCCAGTGGTGCTCCAACAACCGCCCCGAGTCCTGCAGCCTGTTCACCATCAGCCGAATCATGCTGGGGAGACTCAAGTTGGCGGCACCCCGCCTGATGTCCGACGGGAGATCCTCCGTGCAAACTGGGGATAGGTCAGGTCCAAAAGACCTTGACCGGCTTGGTCGGAAGCGATATCGTACCTTCCTCTCTCGGCACGGCGCCAGGTCGTGTTGGCCTGGCGATGCGGAGATGTTTCCAACAGGCTCGCATCAGCGGAGAGGCCGGCAATTGTCCAAGAGGACCGTCCTGTACGACCGGCACGTAGCCCTCGGCGGCAGAATGGTGGACTTCCACGGGTGGGCTCTGCCCGTGCAGTACGAAGGCATCCTGGCTGAGCACAGGCACTGTCGCAGCTCCGCGTGTCTTTTCGACACGTCCCACATGGGCCAGATCATCATCAGGACCGGCGATCCGCAGGCCGTCGGCCGGGTGACGACGCAGGATGCGGCTCGTCTCAAGGTCGGCCGCGCGAAGTACGGATTCCTGCTCAACGAGGCCGGCGGGATTATCGACGATACGGTCTTGATGCGCATTGCCGACGGCGAGTTCATGCTGGTCGTCAATGCCGCAACGGCGAGCGGGGACTTCGAATGGTTGAGCGGACACCTGCGCCGCAAGGCCGAGCTGATAGATCAATCCGCAGCCGGGTGGGGCAAGGTGGACCTTCAAGGTCCGCTGGCCGGGCAAGTTCTGGCTGGACTGACGGACGCCGACCTGCGGGACCTGGGCTACTTCCAGGTAACGCGAGCGGCCGTGTGCGGTAGGCAGTGCATTCTCAGCCGGACCGGCTACACCGGGGAACTGGGATATGAAATCTACGCCCCGGGCGAGACCATCAGCGACATCTTCGACGAGATCCTGGCTGACGGGCGCGTCAAGCCCGCAGGGCTCGGGGCTCGCGATTCGCTACGGCTTGAAATGTGCTATCCTCTTCACGGTCAGGACATACACGACCAGGTCAACCCGCTGGAGGCGGACCTGGGCTCTTTCCTGGAAAGCCGGCATGAGTACATAGGTTCCGCGGCGCTCGCACGTATCGCCGAAACGGGCCCGGCCAGGAAGTTGATCGCCTTCACGACGCGCGGTCGCCGACGCGCCAGGCCCGGAGACGAGATCCGCCACGCCGGTCAGGCCAGCGGTACGGTAACCAGTGCCGCCTTCGCGCCGAGCCTGGATGTGTCGATAGGAATGGGATATGTGGCGAGCCGTCTGGCTGAGCCCGGCACCGCAGTGACGATTGCCGGTGCCCGAGCGGAAATACCAGCCGTCGTGGCTGATAAACCGATTTACAAACAGGGAACGTGCAGAACGAAAGAGATTCTCTGACATTCGTATCGAGAAAGCGGCTTCGTTGAAGCCACCCTGCCTGGAATGACGAAACAATCCGCCGACGGCGGATAGCAGTGGAGGTACGAAGATCAACGATTGGAGTCAACGATGGTACCGCAGGAACTGAAGTACACCGACCAGCACGAATGGGTGAGACTGGAAGGCAGCTCCGTCACGGTTGGCATTACGGATCATGCCCAGAACGCCCTCGGGGAGATCACCTTCGTGGAGCTTCCCGCCGCCGGTGCGGAGCTGGCCCAGGGCGACGAGGCTTGCGCAATCGAGTCGTGCAAGGCAGCCGCCGGCGTCTATGCGCCCGCCGACGGCAAGGTCACCGAAGCCAACGAGGCCCTCACAGACGATCCGGGCCTGGTCAACAGAGACTGTTATGGCGAGGGATGGATCTACAAGATGGAGCTTTCCAATCCGTCTCAGATCGAGAAGCTGATGACGGCCG
>QMOE01000660.1 GCA_003648125.1 Chloroflexota bacterium | reverse complement strand
GTAGTGAATCCTTTCATAGTTTACGTCCTACTGAAAAGCGCGTATACCCACCAGTATCCAAAGCCCAACGACCGCTGCCACTGTTTCAGGCACAGATTCTACCACTGCCAGCAGCGCCCCCGCCCACGAGTGAAACAGAACATACGGGGAGAGACACGGAGAAGCCCCCATCGCATACTCTATCCTGCGCTTGCGGACCGCCGCCACCAACAATGCCAACCCAACAGGTATCGAAGCCGGCCACAGGCTGGCGTTCCACCAAAAGGATAATGTT
Organism: Chloroflexota bacterium; assembly: GCA_003648125.1. Next base: position 2,299 of record QMOE01000660.1, on the reverse strand, counting down.
CTTTCCCACTGAAACGGCCACGGCCCAAACAGGACAAATGATAAAAGCATAGCCACGCTCACCGGCCCGAAAACGCGCAATACTTCTCGCCATCCCTTCACGCGCCAGGCTTCCACCAGCCAGTAGATGCCTACGGCGACGCCAATTTGCGGTTTGATGACGAGAAAAAACAGGCCGATCTGAGACGGCAGTACAAATCCTAGCATTACCAGCCAGTCAATGTTGCCATTAACTACACAATGCAGAACAGGAGGCGATAACAAGAAAAACACCATTGCCAGCGGCTTGGCTCCCATGCGATGAGCAGTGTATCCAAATACGACCAAATTTGTCATAATCAACGCCGCCCGTCCAACGACGTCAGGCAACAGCGCCAGGGGCAAGAGCAGCAACGCCACCCAGGGCGGGTAGATGAAACCCTTGACGCTATATGGGGAAACGTCGGAAATCAGTTTCAGTGCGGCCGGTCTGAAAACTCCACTCCAATCTATGGCCGGCGGAAGCGCCAAAGGTATGATACCAATGAGAATGGTTGCGGTCACGGCAAGTAAAACGACTTTGGCCGCTTTGTACTTGTCGCCAGAGGATTCTTCGCTCGTCATATATTCTATCGCCTCCACCGGACGTGTACAGAACTCGGAATCGACAGGCGCGCGGTATAGAAACCGCGCCTACATTGTCGCCAGAGCAGCTATTTGATCATTCCTGCAGGCGATACAACTCGTAGCGCCCTATCGTCTCCACCAACATTAGATGCTTTTCTGTAAAATCCTCCAACTGCTCCACGTCCCCCGGCGGCAGCGGTGATTCCTCGTTCTCGATCACGAAATCAAGCCCCCAGCGATAGAGCAACACGTGGGTAAAGCCCTCCGCCCGCAGATGAGCCGCCACCCGATCCTCGTCCCCGTAAAGATACACCAGATGCGACCAATTGTCCAGGATGGCATCCGGCTGGGCGGGACGCGGGCTGTAGTAGCTGCGCGGCTCCCACAAAAAGAGTGCGCGCCCGTCCTCCGGCACGATCTCCCCCAGCCGCTCCATCGCCCGGTAGTGATCGCCCAGCACTCTCTCCAGATAAGCCTTGCGGCTCTCGTAGCCAACCAGGTAGCCGAACGGATTAAGGCGCAGCACGTCCAGCGTCTGGTTGACCAGGTTGAGCGCCAGTGCCGCTCCCACCAACGCACGCACCAAAACCGTGAACGAGGGTTGGCGGCGGGCCAGGGACGGGAGTTGCACCAGCGCCTCGGCAAACAACGGCACCAACGCTACTAACCCCGGTAAGAAGAGCCGCGATTGGAATAGCGCCCGCGATTGGATCACGCCCAGCGTCCACACCAGCCCGTGGACGGCGGCAAACCCGCCCAACAGGGCGCAAGTTTGCAAGTTTGCAAGTTTGCGGCGGCGCAGGTAGCGTACAACGAGCCAAACGAGCAACGGTGACAGCGCCAGGAAGAACGGCCCTATGCGGCCATCGTAATAATTCGCGTCGCGCAACCCCAGCGTCATCGTCGCCGGCAGGGCCAGGATGCGCAGGGGGCTCCAGCCGATGCCAGTCCCGGCGTGAGCATACCAGGCTGATCGGAACCCGTCCCAGTTTCGCCCGTCAAAGAGAAAGGGATAGACCGGGTTGCCGGTAAAGGCCCAGTTGCGCAGGTACCACGGCGCGGCCGCCAGCACGGTTGGCAGTCCGTAAGAAGCCAGGTTTTTCCCGCTGCGGGACTGCCAAAGCAAATAGATCAGCCCGACCAGCGGCAACGGAAAGGCGGTGTATTTTAGCCCCAACGCCAGCCCGCTCAACAGCCCCGCTGCCAGCAACCAGCCCCGCCGGCCGGTCTCCTGCCATGCCAGAAGCGCGTACAGCGCCGCCAACTGGTAAAAGGCCAGCGCCAGGTCGTTGTAGGCCCAGGCGGCCAGCACCGCTACCATCGGCGTCGCCGCCAGGAGCAGCAGGCTCCATCCCGCCGCCTCACGCTCCTGCCAGCGGCGGCTCAAGCGATAGACCAGCGCCGCCAGCAGCAACCCATAGACCAAATGGAGCAGCTTGGCAGCCACGTCTCCCCGCAGCAAAAGGCCCAGGCCAAAGAGTGTCTCCATCAACGCGGGGAAGGCCAGATGCGGGATGTTGATCTCCAGCGGCGCGATTCCTCCCCGAGCAATATACAGCGCGGGGCCGGTCAAGTGATAGAATAACCCGTCCCAACTGGTAGGCGGGGCCAGGGCCAGCAGCACCGTCAGCGCCAGGGTCAGCGCCAGGTAACGGCGACCCCAGCGGCCCACGGATAGGGTGGGGCGCCAGTCC
>QMOE01000659.1 GCA_003648125.1 Chloroflexota bacterium | reverse complement strand
TGACTGGCGGCCACAATCTCATCCACCGATCGGGCAATGATAGGCTCTGCGCGCCACGGCTTGGGCCGGCCCTGACACAAAACGACAGCGCCATCAATTTGTCCCTTTTCCAGTAAATAGATTAACGTTTGGGTGATGATGCCGCCAGAAGCGCCCCGCCGGCGAATATCGGGCACAAGTGAGTACCCGACGAACAACCGCCGGTAACAGCCAATCAGCCAGTTTTGCGGATACCCGCCGAACAAATCGCGGTAAGCCGTAGGATAATGAATCCCCTTACCCGGACAGGCTTGATACGCAATTGGGTCAAGCAGTGTCTGCTTACCAGAAACAGCAACAGGGAGCGGGCCTGCCGGGGTTGAGTGCATTTGCAACGTGCCCTTGGATAGCCCCACGCAGGTTCCACAGTGTGTGCATAAACCGGCGTCTATGACCTCTGATATTCGCGAAAAGCTATCGGTCATTGGATGCCTGCTGATTGAGCGCTGAACGTCGTCGATCTTTCGTGTCCTCCCTATAATAGTTGGGCATCCGTTGATTGATCAGCTCGGCCAGCATACCGATAACTGCTACCTGGAAGCCGGTCATAGCGATCACCAGCGTGCTCACATCAGCCAACTGCCCCAACACAAGCTTGCTGAACAGCGCCCAGATCATCGCCAGGAGCATCAGCAGGATACTGATGGGCAGGAATACCTTGAGCGGAGCAAAGTATAGACCAATGCGCAACACTAGCTGCACAAAGCCAAGCGTGTCCTGAATGGGCCTGATTTTGGAGCGTCCGATCCGGGCATAATAACTGATAGGCACATAGTCCACGAGATATCCATTGACCTGCATTGCCAGAGTGATGGTTGTCGTAAAGGAAAACTGATCAGGCAACATATTCAGGAACCGCAGGGCCGCCTCGCGGCGAAAGACTCGCAACCCAGAATTAATATCCGGGATAGGTTCCCCGGCCACAAAACCAGCCAACTGGCTAATGGCCCACTTGGCTGGCCGACGGACGAGGGGAATAGAGACATTTTCCCCTACACGAGCGCCTACCACCATATCACATCTCCCCTCAGCCAGGCGAGCAACCAGATCGGGAATGCGTTCACCAGGATAAGTGCCGTCGGCGTCGGTGATGCAGATCAGGTCATGCTGGGCATGGCGGATACCGGTCTTGATTGCTGCCCCATACCCCTTGTTCTTTCGGTGGTGCAACACAATCACCCCATCGAATCGTCTTGCTACCTCGCCCGTGGCATCCCACGATCCATCGTCCACGACAATGATCTCGTTTTCCATCCGGGCATCGGTCATTACCGCACACACTTGCTCCAGCGTTGGCCCGATGGCCGCTTCTTCGTTGTAGGCTGGTATCACTATGCTTACCAAATCCTGGCCCCTTTTTTAAAGCGCACTCTTACTGAAAAGCACGTATGCCCACTAATATCCAAAGCCCAACGACCGCTGCCACTGTTTCTGGCACAGATGTTACCACTGCCAGCAGCGCCCCCACCCACGAATGGAACAGGACATACGGAGAAAGACATGGAGAAGCTCCCATCGCGTACTCTATTCTGTGCTTGCGGACAGCCGTGACTAGCAAAGCCAACCCAACAGGTATTGAGGCGGGCCACAGACTGGCGTTCCACCATAGAGGCACTTCCCGCTTCCATTCCAAAGGCCACGGCCCGAAAATAACGAGTGAAATAATAATGGCGAGCGACACTGGGCTAAAAGTACGCAAAACTCTTTGCCATCCTCCTGCGCGCCAAGCCTCTACTAACCAGTACAACCCGACACCAATTCCTACCTGTGGTTTGATAATAATAAAAAACAAGCCTATCTGAGGAGGAAGCACAAAGCCCAGCGCCACGAGCCAATCGAGATTACCGTTCAATATCCCATGGAGAACGGGAGGAGAAACCAAAAGAAAAGATATAGCCAGTAATTTAGCTCCCATACGACGAGCTACATGTCCAAAGATGACTAGGTTTAACAGGGCTAACATAGCGCGCCCAATATTCTCTGGTACCAAAGCGAGAGGAATAAGCGGCAATAAAGCCCAAGGAGCATTGAAAAAGCCCTCGACCTCGTAAGGGGATTGTCCTGATAGCAAACGGCGAGCCGCTGGCCTGAAAACAGAGTGCCAATCTACAGCTGGGGGCAAGACTAGGGACATTGCCCCAACCAGCACAATAACTACAATGGCCAACAAGCTTATTTGAACAACTTTTCCTTTAATGTTCATACATGGTCTCCACTGCTCAATCCTAGTCTCAAAAAGCCAGAGTCAAAACAGGATAACTTCCCTCTCCTTAACCACGCGGAACAAATCCTCGCTTCATATCTTGCCTATTATACAAAAGTGCGGCGCACTTGCAAGTGCGCCACACTTGTTGTGTGAGACAAATTGCCAATTTGTCCTATTGATAGTTCCGCAGCACCAGCGGCAGGTAGATGTCGTACGGGTTGACGACGACGGTACGTTGGGCCGAATCTTGGGACGTACCGCAGTTAGTCACAGTCAGTTGTACGTTGTACGAGCGGTCGTCGTCGTAGATGTGAGTGACAAACTGTCCACT
>QMOE01000658.1 GCA_003648125.1 Chloroflexota bacterium | reverse complement strand
CCAGCCAGGCCCGGTTGACGTTGTCATCCTCTCCATCCCAGTCAGCGTCAAATACTCCTGGATACGAGTAGGTGAGCAGAGGCTCCTGGTGGGTGTAGACGAACGGATCGTACTGGTGCACCGTGTAGACCGTGCGCGAGTCGCCGGTCGGCGTCAGGTACAGCAGCCACTCGACACTGCTGTAGGCCATCCCGCCGATCAGGATGGGCGTGCCGGCGTCCACCTCGCGGATGGCGGCGGTGATGTCGGGGTAGAACTGGTTCCAGTCGTACAGCGTGCCGCCGTACTGTGAGTAAAAATCTGCCGGATCCCAGGCGTCCAGCGGATCGCCCACGGGGAAACTGCCCACCTCGTTGGAATTTGGCTCACACATGAGATCGTAGCCGACGACAATCGGGTTGTCTTTGTAGCGTTGAGCCGTGTAACGCCACATGTCGGCCCAGGCATCCTGCGCCGCCTGATCCCCCCACACACGATTGTTGTAATAACTCGGATCGAACCAACCACCACCGGGATCTGCGCCGGTGTCCTCGCCCCAAAAAGCCCAGAACTCGCTGCGGCCCGGCCCGGTGCGGAAGGTGATCACGGCAAACATGTCCGCCTGAGCGATCATCCCTAGCAGATTATCCAGATTGTCTTGCATGGCCTGGTCCAAGGTGTAGGGCGCGGTTTCGGTGAACAGGCCGGGGTGGGAGACGTTGACATAGTTGGCGCCCAGCGCGGCCAGGGCGTCGAAATCTGCCTGGGTGTAGGGCGGGCCGACGGGGCCGGGCCCCATAAACTCGGCGCCATCCAGTTCGGGATAAACTCGGCGCTGGTAGATGTTGGCCCCGCGCAGGTGGGTGCCTCCCGTCCACAGCGTCCATTTGTCAAAGCCGCCGGCACTGGACACCAGGGGGAGGTAGGTCGTCGCCACCGGGGTAAAGGTCAAGGCACCGGAGAACCCAGGTCTGTCGGCAAAACCCTGGGTTTCTGGTTGTTCCTTCTCCGACGTATGCCTGGACAGAGCGGAGTGGCACGACAAAACTCCCATAGCAGCCCCAGCGATGATGGAAATCAACAGGATAATCTTCCATCTTCCATCTGCCATCTTTTATCCTCCATTTCCCATTCTCCTCAATCCGGATCGTGGCCGGGGTTGATGGTCAACTGGTCCAAGTCGCGCACGGTGACGAAAGGCACGTACCCTTTGGCCTGCGATTGGGCGTAGGCGTCGTCTATGTGCTCCTGCGTGGTGGCATAGTCCACTGTCAGCACCAGTTTGCCACCGTTCTTGAATAGGTCGAGGTAGCCCTCCAGTTCGGCGGTGATGGCCGGCGGCGTTTTCACGTCGTCGTCCTCGTAGCCGTAGTAGATGTCCTCCTGGCCGATGCCGTCCACGCTGCTCAGATAGCCCGTCACCTCATCCGCCAGTTCAGGCGCGTTCTGCGGAAAAATGTAGAAATCGGGGTCGCTGGCGCGAGCGTGGGCGCGGATAGCGGCTACAAAGTCGGCCATTTCCTGGGCGGCGGTGGTGCGGCCTTGGTCAGCATAGTACTCGTAGGCGTCAATGATGTCCAGGTACGCGCCGTCGAATCCGGCGTCCAGCAGCCGGTCGGTGTAACTGAAAATGATCGTCTGCCAGACCGGGTCCCAGTAATGCACTTTGTAATTGCCGGGCCAATCCGGGTTCGCGGCGTCCAGCCAGGCGGGATCCCCCGGCGTCCAACCGCTCTGCCAGTAGAAACGATAGTCCTCGGCCTCGCCAATACTCATGTAGGCCAGCACGATCTTGTCGCCGCCGGGGCTGTCCTTGAGCGCGGCGATTTGCGCGGCGGTAAAGGCGGTCGCGTCGTCGCCGTCGGCCGCATAGTCCATCACCACCAGGTCGTAGGCGGTGTTGCCGACATCGGTCAGGTTGAGGTTTTGCAATTGATACAAAAAGTCGTTCACCGCCGGCAGGCCGGGCAAAGTGCCGGCACCTTTGAGGACGAGCGGCAGGCAAGTCGTTGACACGGCGGTAAAGGTGATGGGGTGCGTAAAAGTGCGCGTCGGTGCCTGACTGGTAGAGGCCGTGGAGGCGGACAGGGTTTCACCATCCGCGTCGGGCGGGCCGAGGCCACAGGCCAGGAATAGCCCGACCAGGGTAATCGGCATCAAGCAGGCTATTACGTGCACACGTTTACGACTCATATTTCATCACCTCATTTCACGGGCTTTGCGCCTGGCCCGAGTCAGGGTCCACCATCAGCGACGACTCGTCCACCGCCTCAAAGTCAGAGCCGTGAACCTGGCGCAGTTCGTGGAGATGGTCATTGTCCCAACGTTCGTCGGGCACGCCAGAGATGAACCAGGAGTCGCCGTTGTCAGCCAGTATCATACCGTATTTCTTGAGTGCTTGCAAGATGACCTGCACCTCGGGCGAAAAGCCTGAAACGTCAAAGCCGGCTCGCAGGCGAAAGCGCTGGCCCATAGGCGGGTATTGCTCCCCGGTGAGTTCCGACGCATCGTGACGTGCGGGCCAGATGTGTGCATTGCGGGTCTCCGGCGCGGTGAAACGGACCGCGTGCTGAATTTCGCCCGCGGTCACCTCGTCGT
>QMOE01000657.1 GCA_003648125.1 Chloroflexota bacterium | reverse complement strand
TGAGCACCCTTTTGAGATGATCGCCGACGCTCCGCCCCCGCTGGTCGCCGTAAGAAACCGCCAGATAGTACGTGAAACTGTTACCGATCAGGGAGTTGCCGATGTCGTAGACAGCCAGCCGTCCCAGACCCTCCGCCCCATAGAAAGCGGCAAAGAAAGGGAACAAGAAAAATCCCAGGTTCGAGATGGTGGGGCTGGCCAGAAACACTCCTCTGGTCTTGCACCCCACACCCAGCCACTCGGCAATTACCCGTGCTGTCAGATATAGGAGTAGGGGAATGGATATGGAACAGGCTATGAGTAGCCCCACACTGCTCAGAGAGACGCTTGTGCGGGCGATGGAGAGAAAGATGGTCGCCGGAAGTGTGGTATGGACGATGACGCCAGCCAGCGATTCCCCGCCTTGCCGGTGCAGAATGCCCAGCCAGCGGATGAGAAAGCCGATGGCCGCCAGCGCTACGATGGGATAAGTTTGCCCCAGCAAATCGGCGGCAGTCAAGCGAACGTCACCGGCTGGCCTGTCTCTCCTGCACGCATGATGCCCAACACCACTTCCAGCGTCCGGCGCGCATCTTCCCCACTGGTGCGTGGCTCAGCCTCACCTCGCACTACAGCGCAAAAGTGCCGCATCTCCTCGCGCAGGGGATGCACTGGTTGCACCCCCAATCGCTCGACAGTCAACGGCCACTGCCAGCCCTCGCGCTGCGGATCGGGATAGTAAACCCGCCGTAACTGCGGTAGGGTGAACGTACCTTGTGTACCGAAGAAGTAGTAACAATCACCGGGGGCATAGAAGAAGTACGGGTTTTCCCAGGGAGAAGTTGTGGATTCGTAGGCCCATAGGGAGGGTACACAGTCGGCGGTGAAAATCGTGACCAATACATCACCCTCCATACGCAGCGAGAGGCTGATAGTATCTTCCACCTCAAGGCCGCGCACCCGGTTGCTCAGCTCAGCTTGCAAGCGCACAACCTCTCGGCCGGTGATAAAACGCAAATCGTCAATATCGTGGATGGTATTGATGAGTAGCGGCCCGCCGCCCGTAGCGCGCCGAGTGCGCCACTTCGTATTATAGTAATCACGCGGTTTGAGAATCGTCCACAGGATATTGGCCCCCACCAGCTCGCCGATCTTGCCTCCCTGCACTATCTCCCGAGCCTTCAAGACGAAAGCGGAGAAGCGGCGGTGATGCCCGATCAAAAGCGGTGTCCCGCTCTCCCGGCCGGCGGTGATGATCTGATCTGCCTCCTCCAACGTGGGGGCAATGGGCTTCTCCAGCAGGGTGGGGATGCCGCGCCTCAGACACTCAGTGGCCACCTCCGCGTGCTGGTTGTTGGAGACCGCCGCCACCACTCCATCCGGATTCACCTCGTCCAACATGCGGCGAAAATCGGTGTAGAAGGGCACTTGCCACTCTCTGGCCGATGCGCCCCGTCCTTCATTCAGGTCGCATACCGCCACCAGTTTCGCCTCTGGGACCAGCATGGCGCTGCGGGCATGATTGACCCCAAAGCCCAGCCCGATGACTGCAATCCGCACCTGGTCTCCTTTGCCCATTACGCCTCCCCGTGTATCCTGACCATCACCTTGCCCTCCTGCCGGTCTCGGAGGCTTTCGATGGCCTCCACCGCCCGTTCCAGCGGATAGCGGGCCGTGATCATGCGAGTCATATCAATCCGGCCGCCGGCCATCAGGCGGATGATGTGCCCGAAGGTGCCGTACCCGGCGTGGCCCAGGCTGCCGTAGAGCTGGGCGCCGCGATCCTGATAGAGCGTCATGTTGCTGGGCACCGTCCCCGCCCGCCGTCCCAGGTGGACAATCTTGCCATTCACGGCCAGCGCCCGCTCCATCTCGGGGATGGTGATCGCCGGTACGCCGGCTGCCTCCACCTGCAAATCGGCCCCGTGTCCGGAGGTCAACTCCAGGATTGCCTGGTGGGGGCTGGAACCCTGCGCTTCCAATTCCACCGGATTGAGCGCTACGTCGGCTCCCATCTCCAGCGCCAGCTTCCGCCGTGGAGCACTCATCTCGAAGGCGATGATCTTCCCCGCCCCGGCCACCCGCGCTAGTGCGATGGAGGCCAACCCGATTGGCCCTGTTCCAAAGACAGCGACGTATGCTCCGGGCAGAAACCCGCCCGCACGCGGGAAAAGCCCGTTGTAGGCGATGCCCGTGGGCTCGACCACCGCCCCTGCCTCGAACACTCTATCCGGGCCATACAGCTCTAGCAAGTCATTGAGCGGCCAGCAATACTTGTCCTTTACCGCCACGTACTCGGCAAAGGCCCCATTGGTGACGAATCCCAGCCGTCCCAGGTTGGTACAGTGGTTATACAATCCCCGCCGGCAGGCGAAGCATTTACCGCACCAGTGCAACTGCTCGGCGGTGACCCGATCACCCACTTGCACCTCGGTCACCCGCTCGCCCACCTCTACCACCGTGCCCGCAAACTCGTGGCCGATCACCACCGGCCGGCGGGTGTAGCTGGGGTAGATCTGATAGCCGTCATCGTCGGTCTCGTAGAGATGCAGGTCCGAGCCACACACCCCACATGCTTCCACCTGGATCAGCACATCC
>QMOE01000656.1 GCA_003648125.1 Chloroflexota bacterium | reverse complement strand
CGTGGTCGCAGCCAAAGGACTCACGGATCTCGGTGTCGCCCGGGACGGCGATGTAGGCCGTCGGACGTTCTCCCTCTGCTGGGCCTGACCAGTCTTTGAGATAACCCGCCCAGCGAGTGTGTGGAAAGATACGCCCGTTCGTCTCAGGGTCGCAACTGAGGATGTACTTGAGCGGCTGCAAATTCGAGCCAGAGGCCGAAAGCCGCGCCAGGTTCACGAGCGCGCGCAGCGTCTCCATCTCCACCGGGACGTCCTGGTGGAAACGGCGGTAACTGCGATTTTTACGGATCAGTTCTTCAAGCATGGTTCCTCCTGTGTGTTTGACACATACTCAAACCATCAGCGCCAAAAACCGCTCCGTATCATAGGTGGCGGCCTGCGCGGTCGGCGACCACTTGGGAGAGGTGAGGTCGAAAGCATGATCGGTGTCGGGGAACTCGACGCAGACCGACGAGACTCCCGCCCGACGCAAAGCACGGTGCAGACGGCGCACGTCCGGCAGCATACCGGCCAAGTCATGGTCGCCCTGCAACAGCAGCGTGGGCGGGCAGTGCGGGCCGACGTGGTTGATGGGCGAGCCAAGATGGTATAACTCGGGCACCTCGTCGGGGGTGCCGCCGAGCAAATTGGGCAGTATGTCGGTGTAGCTGACGTACTTGCCGCCGGGCGGCAAGACACCGACGCGGAGCAAAAGCGCCTCTATGCCACCGGCGACCAGTTTCTCCAGGCGTGTCTCATCGGTCATCACGTGGTCAAAGCCGGTCTGGAAGTAATCGTAAGCAGCTCGCAGGTCCGGCAAGCCGTAATAGGAAATCACCGCCCGCACCAAAGTGTCGCCGTGCACATCAGCAGGGTCAAGCTGCGGGTGATTGGGCGTGTAGGCCGCCAGGAGCGCCAGATGTCCCCCGGCCGAGCCGCCGATCAGCACGACTCGCTCCGGGTTCACGCCGTACTCGGCCCCGTTACTCTTCATCCAGGCGATGGCCCGCTTCACGTCGGCCACCATCGCCCGCAGCCCAGCTTTGGGGGCCAGCGTGTAAGCCAAATCCAGCACCACGTGTCCCTGCCCCGCCAGGTGGCGGAAGAAGCGCCGCGTGCACATATCCTTGCCCAGATAAGCCCACGCGCTGCCGTGCAGGTAGATGACGGCCAACCCCGTGCGCGCCACGCCGTCCGGAGGCTGCCAGAGATCGGCCAGCAGCGGGTCGCCGGTCTCCACGTGGGTGCCGACGACCACATCCCGCTGCCAGGGGACTTGCGGTGGATCAGCCGGAATCGGCGTGTAGCGCTGGGGCAACATACGCGGTCGCAACCCTGGCGGGATGCGCGACCGCCAATCCGCCCCAAATGATCGGGCAAAGTCACCGCCGTCGTTGGGCGCTGTGACCTTGACTATATGCCGCACGGCCACAGCCGCGCCGAACAACCCGGCCCATACGGCCCAGCGATCCTTACGCCTCAGACCGAGCAGCGCCCCCAGGCTACCCGCTATTGCTATGAACGGCGTCCACGCTCCGGACAACATCTTGGGCACCCACAACCACACCGCGGCCCACCCCGGCTTGAGGCGAATGAGAGTCAGTGCGCTCAGGAACGCCGATAGGTAGCTCAAGAGTTTCATCGTCCTTCCTCCTCCGGTTCCTGCCGGATGGCGGGTAAGAAACCACCCTACAAGTTTGCCCTGGATTATCGAGATGATACTGGAGAACTTGTCTCACTCAAGCTCCATGTACCGCGTCCCATGAAAAGTGAGAGCGGCCCACTTTCCCGGCTCGAACTCTACCCACACGTCCTTGCCATCGAGGGAAACGACGTTGACCACAGCACCCCTGTACAAATCGCCGATGTCGCTGTAATTCGCGCCGGGGCCGCTGCGCACGTTGACCCTGGAAGCGACCACTCGCGCCCGCAGCCCGGCATCGGGTTGCGGCTCATCTTCCGGCTCCGGTTCGACGTTGGCGTACGCCAGCAAATCATCGTGGCTTCCGGCAAACCAGTTCAGGTCAGTCGCCGCCGCGATGCCCGGAACTTGGCCCTTGTCCGAGTATTGCCAGATTTTCCACTCGCTCCAGCCGGTGGGCAGCGACGGGGCAGAAACACCGTAATTGGCTACCCACAGATCGTATGCCGACCATTCCGGTGACTCTAGCACCTGGTTGTTCCAGAACCACCCGGCGGTGTAGATGATCGGCTTGCGACCATCCCGCTGCTCCACCTTGTGCGCACAGTCCTTGATACAGGCGGTGATGTCGGCCGGGCTGATATCGTGGCTCAGTTCGATATCCAGCACGAGCGGCAGGTCGGATTTCCTCGCGCCCAGCACGTCAAAGAAACGATCAATTTGCGAGTCGGCTGGACGATCGGGAGCCACGACGTGGTAGGCCGAGACGAGCACCCCGGCACCCCGCGCACCATTCCAGTTTTCATAGAATCGCGGATCGGTGTAATAGTTCCCGATGGTGGCCCGGACGACCGCGAAGCGATACCCGGCCGCCGCAACCGCATTCCAGTTGATCTCACCCTGCCAACGAGATACGTCAATCCCTGGTGTCGTAGACATGATTCACTCCTTTCCTCT
>QMOE01000655.1 GCA_003648125.1 Chloroflexota bacterium | reverse complement strand
TGGCGGCGTTCCGCTGGCCCGGCTGGCGGCGTTCCGTCCGCCCCTGGAACGCGAGCATCCTGCTCGCATGCGGCCAAGATGGCCGCGTTCCGCTGGCCCGGCTGGCGGCGTTCCGTCCGCACCTGGAACGCGGGCGTCCCTGCCCGCATGCGGCCAAGATGGCCGCGTTCCGCCGGCCTGCCGGTTTGACGTTTTTTTGACGCTGGGGGACTAGAATGTAACCAAATCAAAACCTACCAGGAGGATGAAAATGGAAATCGGAAGGTCATTCACGTACATTATGGAGGATCAGGATTGGGCTAAAAAAGTGCTTCTCGGCGGCGCAATCACGCTGATCCCAATCGTGGGGCCGTTTTTCGCCATGGGATATGTGATCGAGGTGATGAGAAACGTCATCGCCGGACAAGAGACCCCGCTGCCCGCGCTCGATGATTTTGGCGGCAAACTGGTCGAGGGCTTGAAAATGTGGGTGATTGCGTTTGTCTATGCTTTGCCGCTGGTGCTCTTGATGATGTGTGCCCAGTCCGGCTCGCTGGTTCCGGCTTTGGCTGGAAACCTTGACCCGGACGTGTTCCAGGCTCTGACGATGCTGTCTCTCGGCGTGAGCGTCTGTTTTGGTTGTCTCTTGCTGCTCTATAGCATTCTGATGGGCTTGATTTTGCCCTTTGCGTTGGGCCGGTATGCCGAGACCGGTGAATTTGGCGCGGCCTTGCGGGTGGGCGAGTTTTTTGGCATGCTCAAGGACAACGTTGGCCCTGCGATCATTGTGCTGTTGGTGAATGGGCTGGCGGCTTCTGCCGCCATGCTCGTGGGCACAATCGCGTGTGGAGTTGGAATTTTCTTCACCATGTTCTACGCCCAGTTGGTCATGGCTTTTCTCTATGGAGCGCTCTACCGGCAGGCTGCCGTCCCACGGTCAGCGCAACTCTAAGCCGATGACATCTCTCGCACCGCGCAGGCGGGCTGTGGAAAAGCCCAGGCAGCGTTACCTATCATACCTGCTGCGTCTGTGGCAAACCAGCGACGGGGAAGAGTTGCTCTGGCGGGCTTCTCTGGAAGTGCCGGGTACCGGAGAGCGGCATGGATTTGGCGGTCTGGAAAACTTGTTTGAATTTCTGCGTTCCCAGGCCGAACTGGAAGAGCGCGAGACTGTCCCGTAAGGTATTGATCCATTGTGAGGAAAGGAGATTCTGATGAACCGCAAATTTGCATCTATCTTTGTTTTGGCACTGCTAGTTTTGTCCTGCAGCCCCTGTGGGCTGTTCGGCCACGTACCGGAAGCGACCGCCGTCCCCACGCCGACCACGCCGCCAGCGGCGAACGTCACACCCACGCCGGCGGACATCGAACCGACCACCACCGCTGAAGCAACCGCGCCCAGCGGCGACCTACAGGTCGTAGCAGTGAACGGCTACCAGGGCCGGAACGAGGATTGGCGCGTCGTCGGCCTGGTGACCAACGGCACCGACCGCGCTGTAGATAGCGTCGAAATCGAGGTCGAAATCCTGGACGCTTCTGGAACGTCACTCTACAGCGAGGTCGCCAACACCTCGTTGTATAACCTGGCCCCCGGCGAGACTTCCCCCTTCTCGTGGTGGGTCACAGAGGACCTGCCGGACGCCGATAGCGTGACGGCGATGGTCGTCGGCCAGAGCACCACCACGCTCGAACGCGCCCAGGTCGAAATTCGCGGGACGGTGATGATCGTGGACGATGACGGCGACCTGTACGTCACCGGTGAAATCGTCAATGATGGGGACCAGCCGGTCGAGATCAATGGCCTGGCCGCGGCCACCTTCGACGGGGATGGCGAGATCGTGACGGCCAATGATGCGGGTGTGCTCCTCCGCTATTTGAAACCCGGCGCATCCGGCCCCTTTCGCGTGACGATGGACGGGCCGGCGAGCGGGGTGGAGGAGATAGTGGAATACGATATTTACCTGGACGCGGAAATCACCTCACCGGAAGACGAGATGGCGCTCTTGCTATCCGAGCACCACGATTACGTGGACAGCAGGTTCGAGGATTTGCACCTGGTGGGAGAGGTGATGAACGACGACGACGAGAGCTGGAACGTCACGTTGCTGGCCGCCATCTACGACGCCGACGACAACGTGATTGACGCCAGTTCGTTGAGCCTGCCCGTATCCGCTCTTGCTCCTGGGGAGACCATCCCCTACGATTTCGATTCCTGGGGGCCGTTGAACTATAAAGCGGGCTTTATCGAGCAGGCCGTTCGATATACCGTGCAGTGGGATCCGTACTGGACGTGGACTACCGACACCGTGTACGAAGAGTTGAGCACGGTCAACGACGAGAGGTTGCCTGTCAGCGCCAACGGCCTGGGCACTTTTACCGGTCAGGTGGTGAACGACTCGGGCGAGACACTCGACTATGCTATCATCATCCTCGGCCTGCGCGATAGCACGGGCCAGATCGTCGGCACAGACAGCATGACTGTATGGGATGACCTAGCTGTTTGCGCGAGTGCCGAGTACGCCATCTATGTTGATTTTGATCCCGATCTGGACGTGGACTCGCTTTCCTACTTCACCCTCGTCAGAGGCAAGCGGCGCTAAAG
>QMOE01000654.1 GCA_003648125.1 Chloroflexota bacterium | reverse complement strand
TGTCTACGCAATAACTTTGACGTCAGTAGGCCGCCTAATAAACAAGCGAGAATGAAAAAAGTCCTCACGTAAACTTTATCAGGAGGGATGTCCAACGCCAGTAAATCGAGAAAGGAACTCTCAGTATGAAATACCAGGGACCCGATGATACTGTCAACTAGCCAAAAGAGAACCCCAAGCAAGAGTGAAGCGCTTATGATATAGCCCGTGTTCACCTGATCATGGTCCTCTTTTAATCTAAAGAATCTTCTCACGAACCCCAAGTTCAGTAATACGTCGGCCAATAACAAGATCACATATCCAACTGCCGCCTGTTTTATGACCACAAAGCTGGAAAAACGCATTGGGATTGTATTGGGCGCATCAGCGGCCCAGCTCCAGGGAGGTGGATTGAGTGTTATGGCCCATCTACTCAATGTATACAAGTTTATTGTACCGAGTATCCGAAACGGAATCTCTACAACATACGCGTTTAACCACCATACGTGATCCTTTTGTTCCCTACGCCAGTCGGCACATAGTCCGTGCCACACGATCCACAGTGTAAACGGGGGTACAACGAAGAATGTGGCATAACCGTTGCTGGGTCCCCAGAGCCACCACATAGATTGACAACCGCCAACTAGAGCCGACAATAGGCCATACTTCCAACCCCAGGCCAGAGTTATGAGCATGGGGAACAATAACCCTATCAGGACAGTTGCTGTGTAGGGTGGAAAAGCAAAGTTGAGGGTGTAAAAGTTTACGGCAAACCCCAGCAGCCCCAAGATAATCGAGACTGCCACTTTGTATGTGGGCACGTTCTCGATCAAAGCCGAATACCTGAAATCGCCTTCAGCCGTACTGACACCTTTCACGATTGTCCTCCCGAAATTATGCCATCATCGGGTATCATCTCAATATTGTGGGAGATACCTGGATGTAGTCGCGCTTTCTTCTATAGCGCGCCATATCGCGAGGTATGTAAACCTCGTCTACGTCGCCCCACGTTATTGAGAACATACGTCACCGGTTCGCCTGCTCGCACAGATTCATGCCTCGGATTATTGAGAGGATCCCCCCCCAGACCTCGGAGGTTTCTGGAAAACCTCCGAGGTCTCGATGGTCAGCCGCCCCCGTTTCATGCTCAGTATAGTGGGAATTGGAACGAAAGTCAAACATAACCGTTCAGGTAGGGCTATTTTTCTTACCGCAGAGGTCGCAGAGTCAGATGAAAATATCGTCTCGTAGGAATAAAACGACGCCCCCCTCCCCCGCTACACGGAGGGGGAGGGATTGAAGAGGGGGTGAGACCAAAAGGTCGGGGAAACTTGTTAGCTCGGCAATTCTCATTATGGTGCTTAACGCGAGCGCTTGGAGCGCGAAAGCCAGGCCAGCACGATGACCACCGCTACACCAATCATCACCAGCGCCAGCAGCTTGTAGAGCCGCGAGGACACGATCAACGCCAGTAGACCGAACAGTGCGCAAAAGCCCCAATAAAGGATCACGATGAGCCGCTCTGAGAGTCCCAAATCGAGCAGGCGAAAGTGGAGGTGGCCCCGGTCGGCCTGGGTCGGTGAACGGTGGTGGCGCGCGCGGTCAAATACCTGCCAGGCCACGTCCACGATGGGCAAGCCCATCACCAGCAGCACGGTCGCCACCCGCCCACCGGCGATGAGGCCCAGTCCCCCCAAAGCATAGCCCAAAAAAAAGGCCCCGCCGCTCCCCAGAAAAATCCGCGCGGGTGCGACGTTGTACGGCAGAAAGCCCAGCAGTGCACCCAGCAGCGCCAGCGGCAGCAGCGCTACGCCAGGTTGCCCGACGCGGTGCATGTGAACCGCCAGCACCAGGCAGAGGATCGCCCCCACTCCCCCCGCCAGCCCGTTCAGCCCATCCAACCAGTTGACCGTGTTCATCATCCCCATCATCCAGACAATCGTCAACGGGACGTAAACCCAGACGCCCCAGGGATAAGACTCTAGTTCCACGTAGCCGAAAAAGGGCAGGGTGAAACGCTCTAGCCAGAGCAGCGCGGCAACGGCAACCAATGAGAGCAGAAATTGGACGACGAACTGGGGTTTGGGAGGCAGATCGAGTTTGTCGTCGAGCAGCCCAAAAAGGAAAGCGCCTAACCCGCCAATCAACAGGCCGTACAGCCGGGTAAAGTCGTCGGCGCTGTAGCCCGTAGTGAGGGTTCCGCGCCACGCCACCAGTCCAATGGTGATGGCAAATGGAACGAATAGCCCCACGCCTCCCAGCCGAGGCACCGCCCCCTTGTGCCCCCGCCGCCCGCCGGGCCGGTCTACGATGCCCAGCCGCCGCCCCAGGCGACCGGCGAGAGGGGTCAGGACGAGGGCCAGGGCCAGCGCGGCGATAAAAGTGAATGTATACTGATGCAAGTACATGATTTTGGATTTGGTGATGTTAGATTGGGTGATTGTAATTGCTCAGGTGCCCGGCACTTTGTGCCGGTTAGTGGATCTTGCCTGGGAACGCGGGCGTCCCCGCCCGCATGCGGCCAAGATGGCCGCGCTCCAATGGCCGCGCTCCAATGACTGCCTGGGAACGCGGGCGTCCCCGCCCGCATGCGGCCAAGATG
>QMOE01000059.1 GCA_003648125.1 Chloroflexota bacterium | reverse complement strand
GAGTTGTTTCCCCACCTGCTCGCTATCGCGGTCCAGCCGCGCGCCATTGGTTAAAATCCCAAAGAGGATGTTGGCGGTGCCGGTATGAACCCAGTGCTTGTTGGAGCAAAACACTTTGGTAGGCACCTGGTATACCAGGTCGCCTCTCTCATTGGACATGTGGGTCGGAACGTGGTAATAACCCATCTCGTGCGCTTTGGTGTCCATCACCAGCGAGCGCACGTTTGGCTCTACACCGTGTGGAAAGTACCACATATAGGCGACGTACTTGTCTCCCTGGCGGCGGATACCTTGTTGTAGACTGAGAGCGTGAGCAGTGATCGCCCGATCGTTCAACGAGAAAGCAACTCGGCAGGCCTTGCCCAAATCTCGCGCGCGCTGGATGAAATCATCTATGAAAAAGCGGTCGAAGAATAGATTGTCCCGGTAGACCAGCGTCTCCACGCGCTGAGGCTCAATCTCGGCCGGTGAATCCACCTCACGTTCCTCGGTGGTGTAGGAAGCCAAGACGTCTCTCTGGTGGAGCCACAGCGGTTTGTTAAGCACGCGCAAGTCGCGTGCCGGCTCGTTGAATGGAAATATCTTGCGATGATCCCGTAGGATAATCTTGCGCATTTGCTCATTCAGTCCAATGGTTGCTTGCCGATCAGAATGGTGCAATTCTCGTCGCCAGCGGCGATGCACGTGATTTCTTCTACGTAAAAGTTTTCGCCGCCGCCGACCCAGTAGAGCGCTTCCTCCAGGAGTCCGACAGCCAGATGGCAGCAGGGGGCGTCACACTTGCGTCCCCAGCACGTGCCACAGCGTTCTATGATCCATTGATAATACTGTTCATCCTCGCCCAGCCGTACCGCGTGATCGGTGAACTTGTTAAACATCTGGGCCAGCACCTCGAGGCCGACCTTTAGTTTCATTCTCAGGGGTAGGATGCGAAAAGTCAAGTCCGCGATGCCCAGCATTGGCCCAAAGTCCTGAATGCCGAGCTTGAAGCAAGCCCGTCCAGCTCGTAGCGCCAGCCCCCGCCCGCCGCGAGGCCCGTACATCTCGTCTAATGCTTGTAGCAATTGTCCAACTTGGTCAAAACTAAACTCTTTGGCAAAGTTGTTCGGCGGATAATTTCCGATATACTGTTGAAGCCGGGCTAGATTCAGGATAGCGTTCACCCCATTGCTGCCCATGACTTGTTCTAGCGACAGAAGAATGATGCGTCCCATCTTGTTGGGAAAAAAGAATTGTTGTGCCTCCTGGCTCTTTGCTGAAGGCTCATCTGTCACATGGATGTTGGTCATTTGCCCGGTTGATGGGTGACTATTTACTGCTTCCATTGAGTTTGATCAGGTTATGTATTTGCTCGTAGCGCTGGCTGTATGATTGAGTCTCACGCGTGGTTAAGGAACTTGCGGAGTGTTTGGTAAAACAGTTGTGGCTCGTCCAACATTGGAAAGTGTCCCGAATTCTCAAAGTAGCGTATATTGGCTTGTGGCGTACCTTGTAACAGGACGTTACCTTGCTTGGGGCTTACAATGCGGTCAATCCGACCATAAACGCCCAATGTCGGTACTTTTATCTCTTCTAGTCGTGGTCGCAGATCAACCTGGCGTAATGAAGCGATGCTATAGTAGAAGGATTCCAATGTGGTGCGCGAGACGTCGCGCTCGAACATTTTGTACCAGGTTCTCCAATCCCGCGCGTAAATCGGAGAGAGGATGCGGACGCCTAGTGGAAACACCTGGTAGAACAGGCCGGCCAGGGAACGGCGTGCCGACAGCCGCAGAAAAAGTGCCAGTCCGTCGCCCACGATGGGGGAACCCACCACCGCTATTTTCTGCACCCGCTCAGGATGGTCTAACGCCAGGCCCAGCGAGACGGTGCCGCCCATAGAATGGCCTATGATGGGAGATTGATCAATTCCCAGCCGCTCCATAAACTGGTCCACCATCTCAATATAGTCCTGAACCGCAAAACCTCCCCCTTGCTTTCCGGATTCGCCAAATCCCCAGAAATCGAGTGCATACGTTTTATAGTGCTGTCCCAGTGATTCCATGGTGCTTAGCCAATGATCCCACGACTCTAGCCAGCCGTGCAATAGAATCACGGGCTGTCCGCGTCCGTGGGTTTCGTAGTGAACCACTCCTCGGTCAGTAACGATGGAACTCATAAGTGTATCGCTCCTGGTGGCCCAAGTGTCACTTTGGCCGCCAGAGTTTCAAAAGTAGACGTGATTCCTTGGTCTATATCTACACAGAGTTTCGCAGAACATCTCATGGAGAGTAGACTTTGCCATTAGTATCCCAATCATACCTTCTCTATCGGACACTTTTGCCAAGTTTCTGTTACACAGAGATTCACGGAGGATTCACAGAGACGCCTGTCTGCTGACAGGCAGGCACAGAAATTCTTTGCAGGAATCTGCTAGTACGAAGCGACTCTTTTGTTAGATCATCCAAATTTCAACATCTCTGTGCCTTCTCTGCGCTCTCTGTGTAACTGATTTTGGCCTCTTTGAAAAAGTGTCCGGTAGTGAAATCATACGGGTGCGTTTCATTTCGGTTAGAAGGCGCGGTTTCTATACCGCGCGCTATGGAAAGCGCGCTACCCAACTCATTTGAAACACACCCAAATCATACCATGAAAGTGTATCAAGAGGATTGAGAAATCATTGCAATTTCGTTAAAGTGGGGTTACGGCTCTTGAAACAAATGGCGGCCGAACCGTCCGCCTTGCACGACTCGCCCACCAGAAAAACGTTGCTTACACAGCACAAATCTCCACGTTGGTCGAGATTCTAGTTCTCCTCCTCCATCAAGTTGAGGATTGAGTATAAAAGCTCGAGCAAAACCTGCTTGACACTTTCCGTGTTGGTAGCTATACAAGGCACCATTTTGATTTCCTGGGGAATGTGGAGCGCGATGCGCAGGTCTTCGGGTTCCCATGCATCTTCCATGTCTTGTTTATTGGCAGCAACAACGTAGGGCACGGGAGCGTAGGAACGAAAAGTGTTCAGGATGCTACGAGCTTCGCGGAACGTTTCTGGTCGCACGCTGTCGAGCAGGACGACAAAGCCGAGCATTCCTTCGGCGAGAATCTCCCACATAAAGTCAAAGCGGCGTTGGCCGGGAGTGCCGAACATGTAGAGTACCAGCTCCTCGTCTATAGTGATGCGCCCGAAATCCATCGCCACTGTGGTTTGATCCTTGACACGTTCTTCTGGGCGAGAGATTTTTCTTTCTGTTGCGACGACATCAATCTCACTGATGCTCTGGATAAACTCTGTTTTGCCAGCCGAGAAGGGGCCAGTCACTACTATTTTAACTGTCTGCATAGTTGCTGTCTCTGAGGCAGGATTTTACCTCTGAAAGAAGTTGATTAATCGCTCGACTACACCGCGTTTGACGGCTGGACGGCGCATGGTCATGGGGGCTTGTTTGGTGGTTCCCGAAGGTGTGGCTTTTGGCGCCCCTTCTGGTTGGATCATCTCTACCAGGCCGGCTTGTAACAAGCCATATATGATTTTGCGGATCTGAAAGTCGCTCAGATTGTTGTACTGCGCGATCTGGTGGATAGTGTTACGGGGGTTGATGAAGGAAACTACACGCCACTCCTCGACGCTCAGATTGATGTTGCGCAGTTGCACATTGGGCCGATCTGCAAATTTGAGCGCCATATTCAAGTCAGGCAATTCGTCCTGCAGCCGCTCCCATTCCTTCAGGCGGCGGGTGCCTTCCATGATCACATTTTCCAGGTTGATGGGAATGGTGATACGATTCTCGAACGGCATGGCGTTCGACTCAAAACGGAAAGTTCCGTCCGCCCAGGTGAAAAGGGGAAAGATATTGTTCAAGATATAGGCACGTACACTTTGTACGATGTCGGCCTGGCTCACGTACCCGGCGTTTATTAACAGTACGCCGAGTTCCTTATCACTCTTGGCACTGCCCTGCGTCTGGATCGTATGGGCTTGTTCTTCTGTAAGCTTGCCAGCTCGATGGAGCACCGCGGCCAGAGAATCACCTGACCCATTCAACGTCGCATAGATGAGCTTGCCTTCTTTGAAGCACAGACGGGCTTTCGAGTCTCGCGTGTCAACCGCCAGAGTGCCTGTCTTGCGTGCTAGATTGATCAGGTTAAGCAACTGAGTTGTGCTAAAATCCTGCAAGTTCCCTTTTAGGGCCATACCTACCTCCACTGCGACTGGCTTTGGGGTCACAGATTTGAACTTGCTCGCAGATACACTGATTCCGATTATACATTCTCTTGGCGTTCAAGTCAACCGCAGAAAAATGGGAGTAAACGTTGGCTTTTGCCTAGGCAGCGATAGAGGCGGCCAGGGCCACCTGGGCCAGGTGGTAGGTAACGATGACCAACAGCCGCAGCCAAGACGAGGGTTTGACGAAACGCTCCCACGCCAGCGCAGCATCGGAGGCAAAGAACAGCGTGCCCCCGACGATGACCAGTGCCTGACGCAGCGATGTCCACTCTGAGCGGAATAGGGTGGCCCAGGCCGAAAGAAGCATCAGGCCGAGTACCAGGCTGTAGATCGTCACGGGAACCAGGAGCGCTCTCTGCCCCTGGCGGCGCAGCCCAGCCGCTATGCCACGATATAGCACCAGCCAGATAGCCGCCACGAGGACGAGGGGCGCGAGCGTGAGCCACGGGGGCGGCGTTTGGTTCAGCCCGGCGATGTAGCAGAGGTGAGCCAGTAGAAATGCCACCAGGCCAGGGATGAAGAAACGCTCTGGCAGCATCAGGAGGACGTCTCCGATCAGAGAGAAAGTCAGGCCGGCCAGAAAAAGGCGAGCCATCCAGGCATCGTGTGGGGTTTGTGCCAGCAACCAGGCTCCAACCAGGATGGCGGTTAGCGTCGCCGGCTTGAATATGTATTCCAGGCGTTTCCGCCGTCGGGCGACGGCCAGCCAATCAATCGCGGCCAATATCAGCGAGATGATCAATACCAGGTATCCGCTCTCCATTTTCCAGCCTCCAGTTCCACGTACTTGCAATATTCCGGGGCGATTGTACCGTAGCCGCGATTTCTATATCGCGCCAGCCCCGCGAGGTATGGAAACCTCGGCTACGTTGCGCCGACTGCCCTACCGTGGACGCAGCGCTTCTTGTAGGCCGTCTCCTACCAGGTTGGCGGCCAGCACAGTCAACGTCAGTGCCAGGCCGGGGAAGGTGCTCACCCAGGGCGCGTCCCGCAGGTAGCCGCGTCCCTCGGCCAGCATTGCTCCCCACTCGGGGGTGCCGGGCGGCGCACCTAATCCTAGAAAGTTGAGTGCTGCTCCGTTGAGCAGTACCCAGCCCAATTGAGTAGCGGCAAAGGCGGTCAGCGTCGCTGCAGCATTGGGCAGGATGTGGCGCGCCATAATGCGCCACTCGCTGCATCCTACGGACTGCGCCGCTTCGATGTATGGCCGTGTGCGCACTTCCAGCGTGGCACTGCGGGCTATGCGGGCGTAGGCCGGCGCCGCCGCTATCCCCACCGCTAATGCCACCGAGTTCACACCCGGCCCCAGCAGTGCTACGATTGCCATCGCCAGCAGGAGGCCGGGGAAGGCCAGCAGTGCGTCCACTAACCGCATCAACACCGCCTCAATCCGCCCGCCAAAGAAGCCAGCGATCAGCCCCGTCGGCAGTCCCAGCCCCACAGCCATCGTCAGCGCCGTCAGCCCCATTTCCAGAGTCCACCGACCTCCCCACAGCAGTCTCGTCATCACGTCCCGGCCTAGCAAGTCCGTCCCCAGCAGCCTGTCAGTCCCTGGGGGGAGGAGTGTCTGGGTCGTATCGGCTGCCATGGGGCCGGCGGGGGCCAGGATCGGAGCCAGACTGGCTCCCAGCCCGACCAGCACCAGCCACGTCAGCGCGATCAGCGCGGCTGGCTGTCGCCACAGGGGACGCGGGGACGGAGCGAACCATTGTATCACGACAGTCCGTCCTGTAAGCGAGGATCAAGCCAGATTTGTATTACGTCCACCGTCAGATTGACCAGCACGTAGGCCACTGCCCCGAATAGAACCACTCCTCGTATGACGGGTAAATCTCGCCACACGATCGCCTCCACCGCCAGCTTTCCCAGCCCGCGCCGGGAGAAGACTGACTCGGTCACTACGGCTCCGCTCAGCAGGAAGCCAAGCTGGAGGGCGACGACGGTGAGGGTGGGGGGCAGTGCGAGGCGCAGCACGTGGACGATGAGCACGCGGCACGATGAAAGCCCCCGCGCCCGCGCAGCCAGCACGAACTGCTCCTCCATCACTTGCACCAGCCTGGCCCTGGTCAGCCGGGCGATGGAGCCGGAGAGCGCAACGCCCAACACTAACGCTGGCAGCACCAGATGTCGCAGCCCTCCTTCCCCGGTCGCGGGCAGCCAGCCCAGGCGGAGCGAGAACAGGAGGATCGCCAGGATGCCTGACCAGTAGGTAGGGGTGGAGAGGCCCAGTACTGCTATAGCGGTGGCGGCTGTATCTAGCCAGGTGGAGCGGCGCAGGGCGGCCAGTATACCCAGCATCAGCCCCAGTATAATTCCTACCATCGTCGCTGCTAGAGCCAGTTCCACTGTCGGCGGCAATTGCTCCAGGATCATCTGCCCCACAGACCGGCCGTGAAGCCAGGATTGCCCCAGGTTGCCCTGTGCCAGGGCCAGGAGGTAGTGGGCGTACTGGGCCATGATGGGATCATCAAGCCCCAGTTGGGCGCGCCGCGCGGCGATTTGCTCAGGGGTAGCGCCGGAGGCGGCCAGCAGTGCTTGGGCGGGGTCTCCCGGCGTCAATTGCAGGGCGATAAAGGCCAGGGTGGCCGCTAACCAAAGGACGAAGGCCGATTGTGTGAGCCTTCGTCCTATGTACTTTATCATTCGACTGTTCCAGAAGCCGGGTTTTCAGGAAAGACCCGGTTTCTCATCATTCTGTTTCCACCGTCGCGTCGATCAGCCAGGGGAACCAACCCTGCGCGTCAAAGTGCAACCCTTGTACTTTATTGTTCACTCCGTTCAGGTTGACATAGTCGCGGATGGGGACCACCAGCGCCTGATCCATCACCTGGCGCTGAACCTGGCTGTAGAGCGCGGCTCGCTCCGCCCGGTCAGAGGTCTGCGCCGCCGCTTCCAGCCAGCTATCTAAATCGGCGTCGCTCGACTTGGCCCAGTTGAACCCGGCCTGGGAGTGGAAGAACTTGCGCAGGATGTCGGGATCGCTGCCGGAGAGGTTAAAGGGGATCAGGTGATGTTTCCCTTCGTCCGCCGCCGCCAGCGCCTCTGGATAACTCACCACCTGGCTGTTTACTCCGATTCCCAGTTCTGCCCACTGGGCGGCCAACAACTGCCCTACTTCCGGCATAGACCCCCATCCCATCAGGTAGAGATCAAGGGCCAGAGGCTCGCCATTCCGGTCGAGTGCGCCGTCGCCGTCGCTATCTGACCAGCTGGCTTCTGCTAGCAGCGCCCTCGCCTGCGCCGGGTCGTAGGGATAATAGTCCTGCACCGCCTGGTCGTAGCCCCAAGTGACCGCTGCCAATGGCCCGTAGGCCACCGGGGAAGTGTCTCGGAAGACTGTGGAGACGATAGCCTGGCGGTCGGTTCCGTAGAGCAGCGCCTGGCGCACGCGGATGTCGTCCAGCGGCGGGCGAGTGGTGTTCATAAAGAACATTAGCGAGGCTCCGGGGATGGGCGCCGGCTCGACGCGGAAATCGCTGCTTGCACCCAGCCGGGCGACGTCCTGTGGGGGAATCTCCCCCATCACGTCCGCCTCGCCCGTCTCCAACGCGGGCGAGCGGGTGGCCGGGTCGGTGAAGAAACGGAACTCGATTTCGTCCACCTGGGCCGTCTCGTGTTGGTAGACGGACGGCCCCCAATTGTAGTCGGGATTGCGCCGCAGCAGCAGGTGGTCCCCCGGCACGTACTCGGCGAACTCGAAGGGGCCGCTGCCCACCTGGTGCAACTGGTACTCGTCCCCCCACTTTTCGACCGCTGCAGGGGAAGCCATCCCCAAGTAGACCTGGCTGAGTGCCTCAAGGAGGGGCGCGAATGGCTCGTTGAGGTGGATGCGGATCGTGTAATCGTCCACCACCTCTGTCCGCTCGTAGGGGCCGAGCATGAAGCGGGCTTTCTGGGAGGCCAGGTCGGGGCTGGTGATGCGGGCTAGATTGAAGTGTACTGCTTCGGCGTTGAACGGTGTGCCGTCGTGAAAGGTCACATCCTGGCGTAGATAGAAGGTGTAGACCAGCCCGTCCGCAGAGACATTCCATCGCTCTGCCAGGCCGGGGACGAATTCGCCGGTCGCAGGGTCCTGGTAGATCAGCGTGTCGTACACCGAGGTGAGCGGGATACCCAGTTCCGATGAAGCATTGACGTGCGGGTCAATACCCGAAGGGGCCAGGGTCAGACCGTAGACGATACGTCCGCTGGGCGGTGGCGCGCCGCAGCCAGCCAAGAGTGTGGAAAGCAGTGCGAGTGAGAGAAGCAAACGTCTCATAATGTGTTACTCCTTCTAGTTGTGGTAGCGATTGAGGAAAGAGTCCAGCCAAAGGTAACTGCTCAGGTGCCCGGCACTTGCTGATTTTGATGAAAATGGCATCTGGTTGCCATCGAAAGAGCTATTATCGAGAGCAATCGTAAAAGTGCCGGGCACTTGCAGTTACAGCCAAAGAGAAATTATATCACGTCCGATAAAGTTGACAAATTGCCTTGAGCGGGGTATTCCACCTGTGGAACGTCTTGTGCGAGTGCCGGCGGGGCGGTGCTCCCGACGGCCTGGGACAGGTGTCGCCGCACGCTACGGCAGGCACGGTCACCGTAGGCACCGCACCACCGACGGCGAGCATCGAAGCGCTAGTGCCCTACTATCGGAACCAGCAGAGTATCAGCCTGAACTGGAGGGTACTGTGGTTGCAGCCGGATCAGATTCTCGAGATGTCCTTGAGTGGGGATGGGAAGCAGTTGGTTTTCGAGGAGGGGCAGACCGCTCATACCCCCAACGTGTTTATGG
>QMOE01000653.1 GCA_003648125.1 Chloroflexota bacterium | reverse complement strand
AGGCATTACACGCGGTTTCAACCGCCGTGCGGCCATCCCCGTGAATACTTACCCCCGTTGAAGCGAAACGTCCGTCACATTATTTTTCCTCACTCAGACGTAGGGCGGACCAAAAGCACGGGGCTGTGCGCCCTTTGCAGTACCTTGCCCGCCACATTCCCGTACATCCAGCGGCTCAGTCCAGAAAGCCCATGAGTGGTCATGCTGATCAGGTCTGCCTCGACCTCAGCAGCATAATCTAAAACCTCGCCGGCAGGCGTGCCCTGCCGGACTTTAACGTGTACTATCGCGCCGTGATCGCGTAACACCGTCGCCACGCTGCGCAGGTAGCGCCGCATTTCGGCCTCTGCATAGTTCAGCGCCGTCGCGGAGAGTTGTAGCCCCGGCGGATAACTGGTCAACAGCGTCACAGTGCGGTCTCCCAACCCGGTCGTCAGAACCGAGAGAAGGAAGATGTGTGTGACCTCCGCCGGGGGAAAGGTGCGACTGGAACGGATGAGCGCTTTTACATAGGGCAACACTTGCTCCGCCAGTTCGGAGCCATCCAGTGGCACCAGGATGCGCTGATACGGGGCTTGTCGCAGGGGCGCAGTGGTCGCGCCCCTGGGCGCGGAGACCGCGCCCCTACCGGCTCGCACCAGCAGCACCGGGCACGTGGCGCCGCGCAGTATCCGGTCGGCCACGCTGCCAAAGATCCAGTCGCGGATACCGGAGCGGCCGTGTGTGGTCATCGCGATCAGGTCTGCGCCCACATCGTCGGCAAAGGCCAGCACTTTGTCGGCCGGCCGGCCAAAGCGCACAGCCACCTCCACCTCGGCGGCGGCCGCTTTCAGCGTCTCGGCCGTCTTTTGCAGGTACCCTTCCAGTTCTTGCTCGACGCGCTGCCGCTCATCGCTGCTGGGATGCAAACCCACGACGGGCCGCGCCATTCTTCTCATCATCGGAGTGACAGAGAGCAAGCAGACCCGGCTGTCCCGGCCGCGAATCAACTCTGCAACGTGAGGCAGCACCTCCTCGGCTAGTTCCGAGCCATCCAGTGGGACAACTATTGTGTGATACACCTTTGGCTACCTCCCAAGCGCTGATTTGCGCGTCACCGACCGCCACCAACGAGTCCAGCGGTTCGGCAGAGGCGTGTCGCGCAGCCCGATCAACTCGGACAGGTGTTGACGAGCGGCCTCTTCACCGGCTATCAGACACACGTCCACCTGGTCCAGATCAAAGAGACCCACGCCCTTGAGCGGGACTTTTATCATCAGGTCGGGTGGTGTTTCCCGCAAACGTTGCTCGACCAGTTTGTCGCTCATAATGCTCATACTGCGTTCGCTGATGTTCAGCAGCGGTGTCCAGCGGGAGCGGTGCAGCAACAGGCGGATGATCGCCTCCGCCCCGCGCCCGCCAGGCAGAGGCTCAGTCTCCAGCACATCGGAGAGATCGTGCAAGGTATGGACAGCGATGACGCGGTCGGCCCCCATCAGCCGCACGACGTCAAAGGGGACAGGATTGAGCACACCGCCATCTACCAGCAGGCGACCCCGCCAGCGCCGGGGCGGGAAGATGATGGGCAGCGCCGTCGTCGCCAGCACCCCCTCGACGACCGATCCCTCGCGGATGATCACTTCCTCGCCTGTCTCCAGGTCCACCGCGACGAGCGCCAGGTCCAGTTGCAACTGGTCAAAAGTCAGGTCGCCTCCCAGGGCCTGGCTCAGGTAGGCGGCTACTTTGTCCTGACCCAACAGGCCCAGTCCGGTGCGGTCGCGCTGGACGACGTCGAGCAAGCGCAGAGAGCGGATCAACTGCTCGATCTCGGCCGCCGAGCGGCCGGCGGCGTAGATAGCGGCTATGACCCCGCCCATGCTGGTGCCGGCCACCACGTGCACGGGAATTTGGGCCTCCTCCAGCACCTTGAGTACGCCCACGTGAGCGATGCCCCTGGCCCCGCCACCGCTCAATGCCAGACCGATCTTGGTGTGCATTGACAATATCACCAAAAGGTATCTGCTCAATAAAGTGGGGCAATGTAGCCGAGGTTTCCATACCTCGCGGGCATAACGCGCTATGGAAAGCGCGGCTACGTTAAAAGTGCCCCAGAATATTGAGATGATACACCAAAAGGCTGTATAATAACCTTGAATCAGAAAACCGTGAGGTTTTTGACGCCCGGTGACAAGGTCGCCGATTGTGGCGGCCTGCCAAGGCCTGAGGGCTTGGCTAGCCGGGCGGGTTTTTGTTTATCACAGTTGGTAAATGTGCAATTCAGTTCACTGACGAAGAAAGCGTAGAACTGCCGTCCACCCCTGCTACGAAAGTAGTCCGGTAACACCTGCTTGTCCACGACGATAACCCATGCGGAGAATTGCTCCTGGTCGAGTGCCTCAAACACCGACTTACGCAACCTGGTACTTGTGAGTTCGTGGTAACTGAACTCAAAGTACGCAGGCAGACCACGTTCACGGCGGACCTGGTCTAGACAAGCACGTAAAACATCCGGCTCCGCAGTCGCAATCATCTCAAAGACAAAGTGGCTCGAAGCACCACGTCTGAAATTGAAACTGGGGTCACCAGATTCATCACCAGCAAAGGT
>QMOE01000652.1 GCA_003648125.1 Chloroflexota bacterium | reverse complement strand
TGGCACGGGGCCGAGTTGGCCCAGGAGGCCGTCGCTGCGGAGTACGACGTCGTAGTCGCGGTGGGCGGCGACGGCACCGCCAACGAGGTGCTCAACGGCCTGATGCGGGCTAAGCGAGTCGGCGAGTCAGCGAGTCGGCGAGAGGGGTGCGCGATGGGTATCCTGTGTGTTGGCCGGGGCAACGACTTTGCCTACGGCATGGGTATCCCCGCCGATCTGGAAGGGGGCTGCCGGGCGCTGGCCCAGGATCACCGGCGCACGGTTGACGTTGGCCGAGTCATCGGCGGCCTCTATCCGCAAGGCCGCTATTTTGGCAACGGCGTCGGCATCGGCTTTGACGCCGTCGTTGGCTTCGAGGCGGTCAAAATGACCCATCTGACCGGTTTCCCATCCTACATCGTCGCCGTGCTCAAGACCGTCTTTTTGTACTACAAGGCCCCGCTCACCAAAATCGAGTACGACGGGCAGACGATCACCCAACCCTCACTGATGATCTCGATCATGAACGGACAGCGCATGGGCGGCGGTTTCTTTATGGCCCCGCAAGGTCAGCCCAATGATGGCCTGTTCGACCTGTGCATCGCCCGTGAGGTGAGCCGCGCTCGCATATTTGGCCTCATCCCCCACTTTATGCGCGGCACGCAAGTCACCCAGGAGCCGGTCACGATGGGGCAAGCACAAAAGGTCATCGTCACCGCCGTCGAGGGGGTACTACCCGCCCACGCCGACGGGGAGACGCTGTGCACCGAGGGGCAACGGCTAGAGTTGGAACTGCTGCCGAGCCAGATTGAGATCATCTGCCTGTCACCGGAGGGTCTCGAATGACACTCGCCTACCGGGTGGTGACATCGTCAATCAAACGCTTGACGCGCCTCCTCTGCCGGATAGACGATGCGCAATTGACGCAGGTGCCCAAACAAGGGCCACTCATCCTCGCCGTCAACCACGTCAACTTTTTAGAAGCGCCCATTTTCTATACTCACCTACACCCGCGCCCAGTGACCGGATTCGTAAAGGCCGAGAACCTGGAGCATCCCTTTTTCGGGCCGCTGCTGTTCAGCCTCTGGGGAGGTATCCCGGTACGGCGTGGCGAGGCCGATATGACCGCTTTCCGTCAGGCGCTGGCTGCACTGGAAGAGGGCCAAATTCTGGCCGTGGCTCCGGAGGGCACCCGCAGCGGCGACGGACGATTGCAGCCAGGCTGCCCCGGTACCGCATTCCTGGCACTGCGCAGCGGCACGCCAGTGCTGCCCACAGTCCATCACGGGGGAGAACTCTTTTGGAGCAATCTGTCTCGTTTGCGCCGCACCGACTTTCACATCGTCGTAGGCCAGCCCTTTTATCTGGATGCCGGTGGGGTCAAGGTAAACCGCCATGTGCGCCAGCAGATGACCGACGAGATCATGTACCAAATGGCGGCGTTGCTGCCTCCGGCCTACCGGGGCGTCTACTCTGACTTGGCGACGGCCACCGAGACGTATCTTCGCTTTCCCTCTGGCGGGGAGAGCAACCTGCGTCGCGCATAACTCCTTGTCCCGTTCCCTCTCCCCATTGAGAGAAGCCGGGGAAGGGGGAGAAGTGAGATGAAAGGAGGCGAGGCTGAAAAGAAATCCTGATGAAAAGTCGGCTCATACTTCCGCCTGCAGCGAGTCTGTGACCTGCCGCCCCAGGACGCAGAGTCACAAACTCTGCGTCGTATGCGTTTACCGGGTTGTGCTTGGTGCAGCGGATAGGTAACGGATAAGCGGATGGATGGGCGCCACGGGCCGAGACGGCGCGGCGCCTTCCCATAAGAACAATGATCGAGACTGATTGGCCGCCCAGTTATCCGTTTATCCGCTTTCCATCCGTTGCACCTTGACCACGGTAAACAATTGCCCGGCAGCGAAACGGGGCGACCTCGATTGAGGCCGCCCCGTTGGTGTACACGGATTGCGCTACTCTCTCAGCGCAAGGGCAGGTACACGATCTGATCCTGGTACTCGTCCGGTAGGCTGGCGCCCCAGATCAAATACAACTGATCGCTGACTTGCCAGGGCATCATACGCTGCGGTACGATGAAAATGCCGGGGACGTGCCGCCCAGCGGCCAAGTGATCTCGCAAGTGCACCGGCATACTCGCACGGTTCCTGGTCACCAGCAGACAATCCTGTTCCTCAATCCAGACCAACAGAGCAGGGTCAGGTGCGCCTATGAGAGGCGCACCTGACTGGCCCATGGCCAGGATACGTATCCCCGGTTCGCGCTGGAGCAATAACTTGCGAATGGTACGGTGAGCCATATTCTCGTCCAGCAGAAAGCAGGGCTGGCTCATAGTGTGGCGGCCCCGTGGCGCTGCTGGATGAGATGGTACAGGCGCTTGACTGCCGGTGATGGGTGGCGTTCCTGTTCCCGAATCATACGCTCTTCGTGTTCTCTGGCGGCCTGCAAGTAGACGTCTATCTCTGTTCGATGACGCCAGTAGTAGGCCAGAGCAGCGTGGATTTGTTCCAGTGACAGGGTCGAGTAACGTAGAGCGATTTCCTCGGCGCTTAACCCCTGCTCCAGGTAATCAAAGAGGATAGTCTCGATACCAATTCGATGTC
>QMOE01000651.1 GCA_003648125.1 Chloroflexota bacterium | reverse complement strand
GATACAGCGGGGGTTTCCCCGGTTGGAGAAATCACAAGGAGGAAAAGAATTATGGACATTGGCATACCAAGAGAGCGCAGGGACCTGGAGCGGCGGGTGGGGCTGACCCCTTATGGGGTGGATTTGCTCACCCGCGCCGGGCACACTTGCTACGTCGAGAAAGAGGCCGGGTTGGGAGCCGGCTTTACCGATTACCATTACGAGAAGGCTGGCGGGCGCATCGTCTATTCCGGCGAGGAGGTCTATGGCCGGGCTGACATGGTGCTCAAAGCGGTGCGGCCCATCTCGGAGGAACTGGATTGGCTGCGCGAGGGGCAGATTTTGGGCGGCTTCCTCCATCTGGCCGCCGCCCGCCGGGAGACGGTGCGCACGCTCCTGGAAAAAAAGATCACTGCCATCGCCTACGAGACCATCGAGGAGGACGACGGGACGTTGCCGGTACTGCGCACGATGAGTGAAGTGGCCGGGCGTATGGCCCCGCAACTGGCCGCCACCTTCCTGCAAAGTAACCACGGCGGCCGGGGAGTGCTGCTCAGCGGTGTGCCGGGCATCCCGCCGGCCAGAGTGGTGATCCTGGGGGCCGGGGTGTTGGGTATCAACGCTGCCCGTGCCTTTCTTGGGATGGGGGCCAACGTGTTCATCCTCGACCGTAACCTGGAAAAACTCTACCAGATAGATGAGCAGTTTCAAGGCCGTATCACCACGATGATCTCTTATCCCTTCAACGTCGCCCGCGTGGCCCGCTTCGCCGAGGTGCTCATCGGCGCTGTCCTGGTTCCGGGCGCTCGCGCCCCCATCATCGTCACCCGCGAGATGGTGCGCTCGATGAAAAAGGGAGCGGTCATCATGGACTTTAGCATTGACCAGGGCGGGTGCGTGGAGACCAGCCGCCTGACCACTCTGCGAGACCCCACCTTTACCGAGGAGGGGGTGGTCCATTTCTGCGTCCCCAACGTGCCCGGAGCGGTTCCCCGCACGGCGACCCACGCCTTCAACAACGCCGTTTGGTCTCGTCTCCGTCACGTCGCCGAGGTGGAATTGGAGCAGGCGTTGGAGGAGATGCCGGACCTGGCGCGCGGAGTCGCCACCAAAGATGGTGAAATCGTGAACAAAGCACTGGCCGCAGCCTACTATGCCGGAACGGGGGGTGAGTGATGGGTTGGATGGAGACCTACAAGAGCCGTGTCACCACCGCCGAGGAGGCCGTCAAAGCCATCAAGTCGGGCGACCGCATCTTTCTCACCGGCAATTGCAGCGTGCCGCAAAAGTTGATGGAGGCGTTAGTTGCCCGTGCTCCTGAACTGGAGAACGTCGAGGTTTGCCACGCCCTCACCATCGGGTCGAGCGATTACGTCGCGCCGGAGATGGAGGGTCACATCCGCGCCAATGCGCTCTTCATCGGCCCCAATGTGCGCAAGGCGGTTTGGGAGGGTCGGGTGGACTTTACGCCGGTGCTCCTCTCAGAGTTTACGCTGCTCTTCAAGCAGGGTATCCTGCCGCTGGATGTTACCTTTGCCCATCTTTCGCCGCCCGACGAGCACGGCTTTTGCTCCTACGGCATCGAGACCGGACTGACCAAGACGCCGGCCGAAGCGTCGAAAATCATCATTGCCGAGATCAACGAGAATATGCCCCGCTGCCTGGGCGATTCCTTCATCCACGTCAGCCACCTGGATTACATCGTGCCGGTGGACTATCCCCTGCTGGAACTGGCGATGACGGAGGGCGGCCTTTCGGACATGCACGTCAAGATCGGCCAGTACATCGCGGAACTGATCCCCGACGGGGCGACGATGCAGATGGGCATCGGTGCCATCCCCGACGCCGTGCTCAATTTCCTGGGCGACAAGCGTGATCTGGGGGTACACACCGAGTTGTTCTCGGACAGGGTGATTGATCTGGTGGAGGCCGGTGTGCTCACCAACAGACGCAAGACGTTGCACCCGGGCAAGATCAGTGCCGGCTTTATACTGGGCACAAAGCGGCTCTACGAGTGGGTACACGACAACCCGCTGATCGAACTGCACCGCACCGAGTACATCAACGATCCCTTCGTCATCGCCCAGAACTACCGGCAGGTGGCGATCAACTCGGCCATCGAGGTGGACCTGACGGGGCAGGTGTGCGCCGATTCCATCGGTCCCAAACTGTACAGCGGCGTGGGCGGGCAACTGGACTTTATCTACGGCGCGTCTCGCTCCGAGGGCGGCGTGCCCATCATCGCGCTGCCCGCCACGGCCAAGAGAGACACACTGAGCCGTATCGTGCCCATGCTCAAGCATGGCGCGGGGGTCGTCACCTCCCGCTATCACGTCCACTACGTGGTGACGGAGTACGGCGTGGCGGACCTCTACGGCAAGACCATCCGCCAGCGGGCACAGGCGCTGATCAACGTCGCCGCCCCCAAGTTCCGGGACGAACTGACGCGGGCGGCAAAAGAGTTGAACTATATTTGAGGTTGAGGTGAGGTTGAGAGTTGTAGCCGCGATTTCCAAATCGCGCACATTGTGCCACGCAAAGCGTCCTGCGCGATTATGAAAGCGCGGCTACAACTGTATCAGCGTTAGTCGGTGTCAGCAATTCCCG
>QMOE01000650.1 GCA_003648125.1 Chloroflexota bacterium | reverse complement strand
TCGCGGATGTACCAGGTGGTATAGTCGCCGCCGGGCCGCTGAAAGTCGGGGGCGATCTGCTTGATGGCGGCGGTCAGGTCGCCTATCTCATACCACGTGCCAGGCGTACACGTCCTCAGGTGGCGCAAGATGGCCTCTCGCGCCAGGGTCGGGTCGTTGTGCCAGGCTCCGGTATCCTCCGGGCGGAGAGTGGGGACGTGAAACAAGTCATTCCAGGCCGGATCGTTCCGCCAGGCTACGGCGAGCGCGCTCCGCTGTTGATCGGGCGGGGATTGGAGCCAGGCGGTCACCGGCTCCGGGTCGGGGCGCAGGCGGCCAGAATCGGTCGTCCTCAACCAGTCAAGGCGTTGAACCAGGTGACGCAGGAAAGCCAGCCGCGCCGGGTCGGGATCGCGCAAGCGGCGGACCAGGCGCGTCTCGTGGCGGGCGGGCCAGCCTCCATCGGAGCCTGGGCGCAGCCGCTCGTTCTGCAGGTAGGCCAGCAGGGTGCAACAATCATCGAGGAGCGCGTCGCCGGACGAGCGCGCGGCGCGGGGGGCAGAGATCGGCTCAAGGGCGATGGCGGGCGGCGAAGCGGGTGGGGCGGGCAAATGCTCCCGCAGTTCGGCGGGGATGAAGACGACCTCGTAAGCGCCCTCCGGCCCCTGCTCGAAGGCGCGGGAGGTGAAACCCCTGTACCACAGCCCTTCGGCGGGGGAGACAGGCTCGCGCCAGGGTTGTTCCCGCTCCATCCGGCCCGGCCCCATAGCGCGGATCTCTCCCCAGCGGCGGGTGAACACCAGCAGTGGCATCTGCCCCCCGGCGGCCAGCAGCGCCTCCAGCACTTGGCGCTGGTCGGCGGGGAGCGCGTCCCACGCAGCGACGACGGCTGCAGGCACGACCATTGCCCCAGCCAATTGAGCAGCTGCATCCCGCCGCCGGCCGGTCGTCAGGTCCACGTCCCAGAAGCGGGCGATGACCCGCAGCCGGGCCAGGTCAGCATCCAACAAACATTGATTAAGTGAGCGCATAGGTTCAAGTTTTCAAGGTGCCCGGCACTTGCAAGTGCCAGGCACCTGAGCAGTTACGTTTATTATAGCCCCACCGGTGTGAGACCGCAAGGGGAAAAGTTGCGTATTCATAACGAAGAGGCTATAATGGCAACGTATCACCGACACAAGGAGTGAGATGATGAATAAAGACCAACGACCGATGCCAATTAAATCGAATGACGCCATACTGGCGTGGGTGCAGGAAGCAGCCCGTCAGGCTCACCTGGCCTGGCTGCTTTTCCGGGACAATCGCGTGTCGGCGTGGACCAAACTGATCCCCCCGGCGGCGCTGGCGTACCTGATCTCACCCATAGACATTATCCCCGATGTCGCGCTGGGCCTGGGGCAACTGGATGATATTGCCGTGCTGTTATTGGGGATCAAGCTCTTTATCGAGTTAGCGCCGCCGGAGGTGGTGCGCGAGCACTTGATAGCGCTAGGAGCGCACATCAAAGAGTGGCGCGTGGTAGATGAGGATGAGGAGCCTCCCGTGGTGATCGAGGGAGAATATCAGCTAAAGGGACCAAAAGAACAGGAGGAATGACTTTGGACTTTTGTAGCCAACATGCCATCATCACTGGCGGCTCCAGCGGCATTGGCCGGGCCACGGCCCGCCTGCTGGCCCGGCGCGGGGCCAACGTATCCCTCATTGCCCGTCGCCAGGAGCTGTTGGATGAGACAGTGACCGAGTTGGAGAGCCAGCGACAAAGCCCGGCCCAGCGGTTCCAGGCTCGCTCGGCCGACGTGACGGACTGGGAGCAGACACAGGCAGCCATCGCTGCCCTCACCGCCGATGGTTTGCCCCCCGATATCCTGGTCAACGCGGCCGGTTTTGCCCACCCCGGCTACGTCGAGGAGTTGCCGCTAGAGATATTTCACCAGACGATGGATGTGGACTTTTTCGGCACGCTGCATCCCATCAAAGCCGTCCTGCCCGCGATGATGGAGCGGCGCAGCGGACACATTGTCAACTTTTCGTCAGTGGCCGGGTTCCTGGGGGTATTTGGCTACACCGCTTATGGGGCGGCCAAGTTCGCCGTGCGCGGCTTTTCGGACGTGCTGCGCCAGGAGATGAAGCCGCACGGCATCCACGTCTCCGTCATCTTTCCCCCCGACACAGACACCCCGCAGCTGCACTATGAGAACCAGTTCAAGCCTCTGGAGACGCGCCGGATTGCCGGGGCGGCCCAGGCGTTAAAGGCCGACCAGGTGGCCCAAGCCCTGGTGCGCGGCATTGAACGGCGACAGGCGTACATCCTGCCCAGTTTGGACACAAAGCTCTACTTTCTGCTCTCCAACGGCCCCACCGGTCTCTTCCGCTGGTACTTTAACCGGGTCATCGCCGGTGCACGTCGAGAGCGAGAGACGCAAGCGGGCTGATCCCGGCGTTGCTTTGTAGGTAGCCTGGACGTTCGTGTCCGGGCGTCGTAATCGTCTAACGAGGCTACGCCTCAAACCGACGAGAGGGGAGAAATGGGACACGGATTAACACGGACTGGGCACACAGATTTTTTGTATCTTTTCAATATTCCGGGGCGTTTGCGCGCTGTAGCCG
>QMOE01000649.1 GCA_003648125.1 Chloroflexota bacterium | reverse complement strand
GCGCACTGGGACCGTACAAGCTGAGCGTGCACTCCGGCTCCGACAAGTTCAGCATCTATCCCATCATCGCCCAGTTGGCCGGCGATCTGGTGCACCTCAAGACCGCCGGGACGAGCTATCTGGAGGCGTTGCGCGCCCTGGCCAGCATTGACCCGGCCCTCTTCCGCGAGATACTCGGTTTTGCCCGTGTCCGATACGATGCGGACCGGGCCACGTACCACGTCTCTGCCGACCCGGCGAAAGTGCCCTGGCCGGATCAACTTTCTGATGTGGAGCTGGCGGGTGTGCTGGACACTTTCGATGGGCGGCAGGTACTGCACGTCACTTTCGGTTCGGTGTTGACTGCCAGGGACCCACGGGGCGGCTATCGCTTCCGCGAGCGGCTGTTGGATGCGCTGCGCGCCGATGAGGAGGTCTACTACGCCACATTGGAGAAGCACCTGGGCCGCCATCTGGCCCCGTTCGTTGAAGAGAGGGAGTGACGAAGAATGACGATGATGAAATTGAGCATTGTCCTATCTACCCATCAGGCCGGCTTCAACGCTGTGGCCTTCAAGGGCGATTTTGAGCAGAACGTGGCCAAAATCGCTGCCCTGGGCTACGACGGCGTGGAGCTGGCCATCCGCGATCCCAGGCTCGTGGACGGCGAGCAATTGCTGGGCGTGCTGGCCAATTACAACCTGGAAGTGCCCGCCATCGGTACCGGCCAGGCCTGGGGCGAGGAAGGGCTGTCGTTCACCGACCCCGACGAGGACGTGCGCCAGGCGGCCATCCAGCGCGTGCGAGAGCACGTCCCTTTCGCCGCCCGTGCTGGCGCGGTGATCATCATCGGCCTGCTGCGTGGCATCGTTGAGCCTGGCGTGAGTCAGGAGCAGGCTTACGCCTGGCTGGTGGAGGCGCTGCGTGCCTGCTCGCAGGCGGCGCGACCGGCGGGTGTGCGTCTGGCCCTGGAGCCTATCAATCGTTACGAGACCACACTGGTCAACACTGTAGCCCAGGGCTTGCAGCTTATCACCGATGTAGGGGCCGACAACTTCGGTTTGCTGCTCGATACCTTTCATGCAAACATCGAGGAGCCGAGCATCGAGGAAAGCATCCGCGCGGCGGGCGATCGTATCTTCCACTTCCACGTGGCCGACTCTAACCGCTGGTATCCCGGCGTGGGACACATTGACTTCGCCTCGGTGTTCGCTGCGCTGCGGGAGACAGGTTACGAGGGCTACATCTCCGGTGAGTTCATGCCCATGCCCGACGCGGATACCGCTGCCCGGCGGGCCATCGCCTACCTGCGAGCTCTGTAAGACGGGATGCCATCCCGTTCTACAAGATTTACTGTGGAGGAAGGAAATGGTGTTTGACGAGGCGCGACAGTTGATTCGCGAATTCAAGGGCGACGCCTACGCTTTCGGTGCCGGGGCACTGGAGCAGAGTGGGGTGCTGGCGGCCCAGCTCGCCCGCCGGGCCGTGATCGTCTGCGGCAGCTCCATTGCCAGCCGGCGGGTGGCCGATCAGGTGAGATGCTCGTTGCAGGCGGCGGGCGTCGAGGTGACCGGTGAGATTGCAGGAGCCAGGCCCAACGCTCCTCGCGAGGATGTCCTTCGCATAGTCAATCAACTTAATACGCAGGGGCCGGACGTTATCGTCGTCATTGGCGGGGGCAGCGCCATTGACGCGGTCAAAGCGGCCAATGTGTTGCTAACGCTCGGCGGCGAGATTGACGACTACTTCGGTGTAGGGCGGGTGACGGAGGCGCTGACCACCAGCGGGCGGGCGCTCGTGCCTCTGCTGGCCGTGCAGACCGCGGCCAGTTCCGCTGCTCACCTGACCAGGTACTCCAACGTCACCGACTTGGCTCAGGGACAAAAGAAGCTCATCGTGGACGAGGCCATTGTCCCGCCCCGGGCCGTCTTTCAGTACGATGTGACCGTTTCGATGTCCCGCGATTTCACCCTGGACGGGGCCTTCGATGGCATTGCCCACTCTCTGGAAGTGTTCTTCGGCGCGGTGGGCAAGCCAAACTACGAGCGCATCGCGGAAGTTGCGACCACGGGCATCCGTTTGATTGTGAACCACGTCCAGCAGGCGGCAAGCACACCCGATGACCTGACAGCACGTGAGGCTCTGGGCCTGGGCACCGATCTGGGCGGGTACGCCATCATGCTGGGCGGCACCAGCGGGGCTCACCTGACCAGCTTCTCGCTGGTGGATGTCCTGTCTCATGGGCGGGCCTGCGCCATCATGAACCCCTACTACACCGTGTTTTATGCACCGGCCATCGAAGCTCCCTTGCGTGCTGTGGGCCGCATCTACCGCCAGGCCGGCTTGACCGACGCGGATGTGGATGTGCTTTCCGGTCGCGAGCTGGGCCTGGCCGTGGCCGAGGCAATGATCGAGCTTTCGCGGCGGGTTGGCTTCCCGACAAGTCTGGGTCAGGTGTCCGGTTTCACCGACGATCACATCGCGCGGGCACTCGCTGCGGCCAAGGACCCCCAGTTGCGGATGAAGTTGCAGAACATGCCGGTGCCCCTCACGGCGGATATGGTGGATGAGTACATGGGCAGCGTGCTTCTCGCCGCCCGCGATGGCG
>QMOE01000648.1 GCA_003648125.1 Chloroflexota bacterium | reverse complement strand
GCTGGTCACACCCGCCCACGACTATATCCTGCGCTGCTCTCACGCCTTTAACCTGCTCGACGCGCGCGGCGCCATCGGCGTGACCGAGCGGGCCACCTACTTTAGCCGCATGCGCGACCTCTCCCGGCAGGTGGCGGAGGCTTATGCCGAGCAGCGGCAGCGGATGGAATACCCGTGGCTGGAGGAGCGGGAGGCAGGGAAGCAGGAAGCAAGAAGCAAGAAGCAAGAAGCAGGAAGCAGGAAGCAAGAAGCAAGAAGCAGGGAGCAGGACACTCTGGACACTTTCGTACTGGAGGTGGGCACTGAAGAGTTACCCGCAGGCGATTTGGACGACGTATTGGCGCAACTGCGCGAACTGGCGCCGGCCCGCCTGTCGGAGGCGCGGCTCGATTACGAGGACTTGTGCATCCTGGGCACCCCCCGGCGGCTGGTGGTGCTGGTCGAGGGACTGGCCCAGCGCCAGCGCGCGGTCGAGGAGGTGGTAAAAGGCCCGCCGGTGCGCGTGGCCTTCGACGCCGAGGGCCAACCGACGAGGGCCGCCCAGGGCTTTGCCCGCAAACAGGGCATAAGCGTGGACGCACTGGAGGTGCAAGAGATCGGCGGCGGCGAGTACGTCGTAGCCCTCAAGCGCGAGGAGGGTCAGCCCGCGGCCGAGGTGCTGACCACGTTGCTGCCCGAACTGATCGCCAGTTTGCGCTTCCAGAAGAGTATGCGCTGGAACGAAAGCGGCGTGGCCTTCTCCCGGCCCATCCGCCATCTGGTGGCCCTGCTGGGTGATACGGTTGTGTCATTCGAGTACGCCGGTGTGAGGAGCAGCCGCGTCAGCCGAGGCGCCCGGCCAGAAGGCTCTCCCGAATTTGAGATCGCGCGGGCGGAGGACTATTTGCCGCTGTTGACCCAGCATCACATCGTGGCCGATCCCGAGGAACGGTGGGCTATCATCGTCAAGCAGGCCACCCGGCTGGCGCAAAGTGTAGGTGGGCGCATCCCCGATGACCCGGCGCTGCTGAACCAAGTCACCAACCTGGTCGAGCAACCCACTGCTCTCCTGGGTCACTTTGATGAAGAATATTTGAAACTGCCTGCCGACGTACTCGTCGCGGTGATGAAAAAGCATCAGCGCTACTTTCCAATCTACCAATCTACCAATCTACTCCCCTACTTTATCGCCGTCCGCAACGGGGGTGACGAGCACCTGGACATTGTGCGCCGGGGCAATGAACAAGTCATCCGCGCCAGATTTGCCGACGCCGACTTTTTCTACTGCGAGGACATTAAAAAGCCGCTAGAGAAATTTCTGCCCCGGTTGGGGACACTCACTTTCCAGAAACGACTGGGCTCAATGTTGGACAAGACTCGCCGGCTGGAACAACTGACGCCTCGACTGGCCGAGATGGTGGGGTTGAGCGATGGGGAAACAAAAGCCGCTCTGAGAGCCGCCCACCTGTGCAAGGCTGACCTGGCGACGCAGATGGTGGTTGAGATGACCAGTTTGCAGGGAGTGATGGGGCGGGAGTACGCGTTAAAGTCGGGCGAGCCGCCGGCCGTGGCCGAGGCCATTTTTGAGCATTACCTGCCCCGCTCCGCCGGCGACGCGTCGCCCCGCACTCGGCCCGGCCTAGTGGTGGGGCTGGCGAACCGGTTCGACAGCCTGGCGGGGCTCTTTGCAGTGGGATTGGCTCCCACCGGCTCGTCCGACCCCTACCATTTGCGGCGGGATGCGCTGGGCTTGGTGCAGAACTTGATCGCCCACCAGGTTCCTTTCTCGGTGCGGGAGGGGCTGGCGCTGGCAGCCCGTTTGCTGCCAGTGGGGGTCTCCGAGGATGCACTGGCGGCGGCGCTGGACTTTGTCGTCGAGCGGCTGCGCGGGGTCTTGCGCGAGCAGGGCTTCCGCTACGACGTAGTGGCCTCTGTGCTGGCGGCGCGGGGCGACGACCCCTTCCGCGCTCACCAGGCGGTAG
The DNA here is from genome assembly GCA_003648125.1 of Chloroflexota bacterium. Next base: position 628 of record QMOE01000648.1, on the reverse strand, counting down.
TGGAACTCGGCCACTGGGTGGCCCGCGACGATTGGAGCCTCATCCTCGACAACTATGCTCGCTGTGTGCGCATCACTCGCGATCTGCCGGAGCGGTTCCCGTTGCGCCCGGCCCGCTTTGTCCAGCCGGCGGAGGAGGAACTGTACGCGGCCTACCGGGAAGCGCGGGCGCAGGTCACGCCGCAGAGCACGGTGGACGAGTTCCTGACCGCCTTCCTGCCGCTGGTGGACGTGATTGACCGCTACTTTGCCAGGGAGTCGGGCGTGCTGGTGATGGCGGAGGAGCAGGCGCTGCGGGAGAACCGGCTGGCGCAGTTGCAGCACATCTCCGCGCTGGCCGGTGGCATTGTGGATCTGAGCCGGCTGGAGGGGTTCTGAGCAACTTGCAGGGAATTCACTAATGGGCGTTTTGCGGACGCGCCAACTTGTTGGCGTTTTTGGCTGGACAAGATGCGGTTTGCGCTGTTGATTCTGGCAGCGAGGCCACCGCAACGAGTTGCGGCATCCGGAAATAATTCCACGTAAAAAGGGGCAACAAGATGACGGTCAGTAAAACTGTCAAACAGGAAGAATTGACCCCAACGATAAAAGACTGGCTGGCCGCCAACGACGTGCCACCGATGACGCCG
>QMOE01000647.1 GCA_003648125.1 Chloroflexota bacterium | reverse complement strand
TGTGGGTATCCGCAAGGGATGCCCTTGCGTTGTGGGTATCCGCAAGGGATGCCCCTACGTTGTGGGTGTCCGCAAGGGATGCCCTTGCGTCGGCGGCGCGGGCCTGCTCCAGTGCGCTCTCCGGCGTCAACGTCAAATATGCTTTGACGTCGTTATCTGCCGCCAGGATGCGCTCCAGCACCGCCTCGGTCAGTTCGAGTGACGAAATCTCCCCGGCGTCCAGTCGCTCGCGGGCCTCGTGGATGGTTAGTTGATAGAGTTCCATAGGTCTATTCCAACACCGCTGGCACCTTGAAGCATCCCCCCTCGGCGGCGGGGGCGTTCGCCAGGATGTCCTCGCGGGGGGAGGGGGGCACGACCTCGTCGGCGCGCATGACGTTGCGCAGGGGCAGGACGGTTGCCGTGGGGGGGATGGCTGCGGTGTCCAGTTCTTGCAGCCGTGCGAAATGCTCCAGGATAGCCGAAAGCTGCTCCTGGTAGAGGGCCTTTTCCTCGTCGCTCAGAGCCAGCCGGGCCAACTCGGCGATATGTTCGACTTGTTCGCGGTCAAGCTTCATCGCTCACTCCTGCGTGGATGGTTGGTGCGTCAGAGCGATTATAGCATCATCGGGGGCGAGAGGCAACCAGATAGAATTGTGTTGGGGCGGAGAAATGTCACGAGGGCCATCGGCGTTAGGCACGCATGCACACGGATTTCACGGGCGCAGCTATTCCAACTGCACAGGTCGCAAGTTTACCATCTGATTGGCCGACAAATTTAACATTCGGACGTAGATTAACGCAGAAAACGCAGATTTTTATCGGTTTTCAGTCTAGATTGGCTGACTGACTGGCAAATTAACTATTGGGATGCAGAAGGCACAGATATTTCTACTCCAAGAGCAGGTCGGCGTTAGTCTGCGTCAATCTGCGTCCTGGTTCCTGTCCCCTGAGTCAAATGTTAAATTTGTCCGTCAACCAGGTTTACCATCAATGTCATCAAGTTAAGCGCCGTCGGTTGAGTAGCGACTTGGGCTGAGTAACCGAAGGCGTACCGAAGCCAGCGTATCGAAACCACGGCGCGACCCATGCAGTGCGAAATCCATTGCAAAAGCCGCTCGCTTGGTCTCGATACGGCCCTTTGGGCCTACTCGACCGGCGCTCGCTCCCTTAACTTGATGACATTGGGTTTACCACACAGAGTCGGAGCGGTGCATCCAGTCACCGGCTCCGTTTATATCTCCCGCCTACTCGACGTAGATTTCCACCATCTCGTTGTCTTCCTCGTCCATCACCTCCACGATCTTGCCGTCCACGCCGCTGGCGAGCAGCTCCTCTATTTCTTGCATGTCGAGACCCTCGAACTCGGGCGCGAACCGCTCTGCGATGCGCATTCCCGCGCTCACCAGTCCCATTGGGAGTGTCACGTTTACCTTGCTCTTGCCCGAGGCCATGTCGCTCACGTGGATGCGGAGATAGCGCCTGTCTCCGGACGGCCTGACCGCCCCAGAGGCGGACTGTTGCTTTCCACCCAGCGCCCGCAGCAAAGTAGATGCTTCCTCAGCCGTGATTTTGCCTTCTTCCAACATTTGGAGAATCTTGAGCCGTTCTTCAGTTGTCGTTGTCATATTTTCACCTCGTTAACCAAAATAAACTTGCACTTGTTTGTCTCCCTCATCCATCTCCACGACGAAGGGACGACCAGCGCGTAATTCGTCCCGCAGCGCCAGGAGCAGTTCGTCCATTTTCATCTCTCCGAGTTGTGGAACAAAGGGCTGGGCGATGCGCAGCCCCCAGGCCACGAGCCCCAGCGGCAGGGGAAAGGCGATGGTGATGTTGGGGCCGTCGGACTGCCGCACGCGCACGTAGAGCCAGCGGGCGCGTTGCAGCCACCAGCCCAGCATCACTCCTAGCACTCCCAAGGTGAGGATCAGCCAGGCCCAAACCAACCGCCCGGTAGTGATCTCGCCAGTGTACGAGGATGCCAGCAGCCACCCGCCCCACGCCATCAGAGCTGCTCCAATCCAGAACGTGACTTGCCATAGCCAGCGCACCAGTGTTGGATGGGGCGCTGGTTCTTCTGACGATGCGGTTGGCTCCGGCGACTTTAATCGTCGCGCCCCCTCTTCGACGCTGATCTCTCCGGCCTCGATCAGCTCGAGTATTCGCAGTCGTTCATCCATAGATTCCTCCTCACCTAGCACGTCAGACTTTCGCTCACCGGCCCGACGCCGCGTGTCCTGGCTTCCTGCTCGGCAGCCCGCCCGGCCCTCCGTTGCAGCAGGGCAAACGACCCCGCGGCCACCAGTCCCACCAGCCCGGCTATATACCAGACCCAGCGCGGGTCCCAGTTGTCCATCACCAGCCCGGCCAGGAGCGGCCCCACGGCAGAGGGAATCACCCAACTGAATCCAAAGACCGCCATGTATCGTCCCCGCATATCCTCCGGCGCTAACTGGGCCACCAACGCCTGGGAGGTCGGGGCGGTCAGCATCTCACCGATGGTGATGACGACCATCGCTGCCAGGAAGAGAACGTAGGTCGAGACGAAACCGTACATGCCGAATCCAATCGCGTACAGCAGCGTGCCCACGGCCATCACGAGCAAGGGGCG
>QMOE01000646.1 GCA_003648125.1 Chloroflexota bacterium | reverse complement strand
CCTGTCGGCAGACAGGTATCTCTGTGCCTTCTCTGCGCTCTCTGTGTAACTGATTTTGGCCTCTGAAAAAGTGTCCGGTAGTGAAAACCCCAAAGGTTTTTCAGGAGGACGCAATGCTCAAAGCCATTCTCTTTGATCTCGACGACACGTTGCTGGGGAACCCGATGGAGAGCTTTATGCCGGCCTATTTTCAAGGAATCTCTAGTTACGCGGCCCATCTAATCCCCCCCGAACGGCTGCTCCCCGAATTGATGCGTTCCTCGCGGGTGATGATGTCCAACGACGGCAGTGGCCCCACCAACGAGGAAGTATTTGCGGCCGCTTTCTACCCGGCGCTGGGATACGAGCGGGCGGAACTGGAGCCGGTCTTTGAGCGATTCTACGCCGACGAGTTCCCCAAACTGCAATCCCTGACACAACGGCGACCGGAGGCCCGCGACTTGGTCGAATGGGCCTTTGAGCGTGGCTTGCAGGTGGTGATTGCGACCAATCCACTGTTTCCGCGCACGGCTATTGAGCAGCGCCTGGATTGGGCCGGTGTGCCCGTGACCGAGTTCGATTACGATCTGGTGACGACCTACGAGTACCTGCACGCCACCAAGGACCATCCGGCCTATTACCGCGAGGTTCTGGCGCACCTGGGCCGGCAGCCTGACGAGTGCCTGATGGTGGGCGACAATTGGGAGTGGGACGTCGCCACCCCGGCCTCGCTTGGCATCCCGGCTTACTGGATCGCGGAGCTGGATGAGGAACCGCCGGCGGACGATGTGTCGCCGGTTGGGCAGGGGATGCTGGCGGATTTGTGGGAGTGGATCAGGGCGGGGATAGACTTTTTTGGTTTCTGAAACCCAAATGGTTTTTTTTACTATGCGCACCCATGATGCGGTTCCATGTGGGGAATGAGAGAGTGGGGCTTTTCCAGGCCGTGCGCCTCCATCAACGCCGCGTCGCACATTGTCTCACGGGGATTCCCATTGGCGACTATGCGCCCCTCGTCCATCAGAACCACGCGGTCGCACACCTCCAGGACGAGTTCCAGGTCATGGGAGGCGATGAGGAATGTCTCATGTGACGTCTGCAGGAAGCGGATGAGGCGGCGGCGGGAGCGGATGTCGAGACTGGCATTCGGCTCATCGTAGACGACCATGCGCGGGCGCATCGCCAGCACGCCCGCGATGGAGACCATGCGCTTTTCGCCGCCGGAGAGATGATGGGGTGGGCGGTCGGCCAGTTCCAGCGCTCCCGTTGTTGTGAGCGACTCTGTCACTCTGGCCGCCACATCCTCTTTCGAGAGACCCAAATTCTGCGGGCCAAAGGCGACATCATCCCGCGTGGATGGGCAGAACAGTTGATCGTCCGAGTTCTGAAAGACCATGCCGATCTCGGGCCGAAAATTCCCGTTCGTCACCGGCTTCCCGAACAGCACGATCTCCCCCGCGTTTGGCTTTAATACGCCGCAGATCGCCAGAAATAGAGTCGTCTTGCCGGCGCCGTTGGGGCCGATCAGCCCGACCCGTTCCCCCGGCAGTATTTCCAGGCTCACGTCCCGCAATACGTCGGACTTGTCCGGGTAGGAAAAGGAAAGGTCAGAGACCACGAGCGCGGGTTGTTGCATTTGTTACCCTCCGTATCCCCGAAGCAGGATTTCCGCAGCGACAAAGCCTACCGCAACGAGGAGGACTCCGCCGAGGGCGACCGCGTCGCAGGGGTGGGTCTGGAACTCGTCGCGGGGGCGTGGGGCGCGCCCATATCCGCGTAGAATCATCGCTTTGTAGATGCGCTCCGATTGCTCGTAACTGCGTACCAGGATGCTGCCGGCCAGCGAGGCCAGGACGCCGAGCGCGCGGCCACTCGGACGGCGCGCGCGAAAGCCGCGCAGCCCCATCGCCGTCTCCATCGTTTCCAGATCGTCGCCGATCTCGTAGAGGTAGCGATAGGAAAAGAGCGTCATATCGGCCAGGGTGGGGGGGAGTCCCAGCGCTCGCATCGCCTTGACGGTGGTCAGAAAGGGCGCGCTGCCAAAGAGCACCAGCCCGGTCGTCAGGATGGAGACGAACTTGACGACGACCAGAGCCAAGTCCAGACACCCCTCCTGCCGCAGGGCCAGGGGGCCGATGCGCAGGATGACGGTGGAGCCTGAAAGGAAGGGCAACAGAACCGCCACGAGCAGGAGGAAAAAGCCAGGGGCGCGCAACCGGGTCAGCAGGTAGGAAAGGGGCAGCCTGGAAACGGCGTACAGGGCGAGAGTGACCGCCAACATCGCCGGCAGCAACCGTAAATCCTGCACGAAGGAAAAAGCAAAGATCAAGGTCACGAGGCCGACGAGCCTGCACCTCGGCTCCCACTGGTGTAGCGGGGAGTCCAGGTGCGCGTGCTCGTCGAGGTTGACTTTTACCATCTCAGACTCTACTGAAAAAACTAGGAATTTCACCACAGAGACACAGAGATTTTGAACTTGACCTTGAAAAATTAGGGATGGTTTCCCTATTATGTGAGAACAGCAAGAGATATTTGAGGCCTATCCAGACCAACTGCTGAAAAGAAATCGGCTGCGCCCAGGTCATCCAGGTTGATGCCAGCGCGCTGGATTGCACT
>QMOE01000645.1 GCA_003648125.1 Chloroflexota bacterium | reverse complement strand
TGTTGCGTGTGGCCTACGTGCACATCAAAGATGCCGACCCGCAAGCCATCGTCATCTCGGCGGGGATGGCTCCCACCAGCCGCTGGGACGCCGTGGCTATACCCGACGACGAGTTCATCCGCCAACTGTACGCCGCCGGAGCACGCCCCTATTTCGATGTGTTGGGAGTGCACGGCGCGGGCTACAAAGCTCCGCCGGAGACCGACCCCGCCGTGGTTGCTCGCGATCCTGCGCTCAACAACAATGACCCCACCCTGAACGAATCCCGGCGGCGAGTGTATTGTTTCCGCCGGGTGGAGGACCTGCGCCGGGTCATGGTCGAGAACGGCGACGCCGACAAGCAAATCGCCCTGCTGGAATTCGGCTGGACAAGCGATCCCATTCACCAGGATTACGCCTGGTTTGCCGTGAGCGAGGAACAAAAGGGCGAGTACCTGGTGCGGGCCTACCAGTATGCCAAAGAACACTGGTCGCCGTGGATCGGCCTGATGAGCTTGATTTACGTCTGCGACCCGGATTGGACCGAGGAGCGCGAGGAATACTGGTGGGCGATTACCTACCCAGACTACCCCGAGACTCGCGTGCGTCCGGCTTACGAGATGCTCAAGGCCATGCCCAAATAGGGGCATGGCAACGTGCAAGTGATTTTGTTTGTGGAGGAGAGAGATGGCTCAACCATCTGACACACCCGCGCGTGATCGCCTGAGAAAGCCCCACACGAAGCTAGGACCACTGCAAGTACGCACTGTGCTCGGCAAGCCCATCGTCGTTGGCGAGCGGCGGCTGACGCCGGTAGCGCGTGTCACGTCCTTTGCACGGTGCAGAGGTGTGGTGGGCACCCGCCACCTCGGCGGTTGGGGGATGGGCGCGGTCCGCCTTCAACCCGTGGCCATCCTGGAGACGACGACGGCAGGCACGCGGCGCATCCCCATCCGCGACGAAACACGAGCGATTCTCCTGACTTTGCTGGCAGTGACCCTGGCTCTGCCTCTTCTCCTGTCACTACTCGTGCGCTTAGCCAACCGGCTACGATCATAGAAACCCGTTTTCTCAGGGAAAACGGGTTCTGGAAAGGACGTGTAATCATGCCATCAGTGGACAGACTATTCGACACTTTCGACGATTTGAAGAAAAACGCTCAGGTGAACGCCGTCTTCGGCAAACCAAAGACTATGGGCGAGAGGACAGTCATTCCCATCGCCCAAATCTCATACGGATTCGGTCTGGGCTTCGGCGAGGGCACTTCGCCGGGCGAGGAGGGCGAGGAGGACACTGGCACAGGCGCGGGCGGCGGAGGCGGGGTGGCCGCCCGGCCCATCGGCGTGCTGGTGATCACGCCAGAGGAAACGCGGGTGGAGGCCGTCGTTGACGAAGGGCGGATCGCCCTGGCCGGCATGGCCCTCGTCGCCTGGGCAGTGTTCCTCATCACCCGCGCGCTGGTCAAAATCTTTGGCCGGGAGTAGAGAACATCAAGAAGCAGCGGCGACCAGTTTCTTCACCCAGGCCAGCGCCTCTTCACGGGTGCGTACCTGACCCATCGCCTGCGCCTCGCGCACTGCCTCCAGCAGTTCACCGATACGCGGCCCCTCTTCTAAACCAAATTGCTCCATCAAGTCGCGACCGCTGATCAGCTTTGGCGGGGTGATGGTCTGCTCTCGTCGCTCGTACCAGTGAGTCAGCAGCAGAGAGACGACCTCCACCAGACGCGCCCAATGCTCAGGATCAAGTGCCACTCCCCAGGTGGCGCGATGGTCGGCCAGGGCAACGAGGGCCACATTCACCCCGGCTTCCCCAATGTCACGGAAAAAGCGGTAGATCGCCCGCCGGCTGACTTGCCCCTGGGCAGCGAGGAGCAGGGGCCGTATATGATTGGCAACCACAGTACGCACCAGCCGCACTTCCTGGGCACTGAACCGCAAGCGAGTGAGAGCCCGACCGGTCATAGCTGCGCCGCGTTTCTCATGAGTCAAGAATCGAATACGCCCATCCGCTTCGACAGTGCGCGTGGCCGGTTTGCCCACGTCGTGGAGCAGAGCAGCGAGCTTGAGGAGAATCGCCCGCGTGCGCTCACCAGATGTGCGCTCCGCCAGGTGCGCGGCCAGCGGGAAGCGGCTCAGCGATGAAAGGCCAAGTGCGGCCAGTGCCGACTGCTGCCCCGGCTGCACGGCGGCGATGATCTCCTCCGCCCAGCGCACGGTCTCCAGCGTGTGCTCGAACACCTCAAGCTGGTGTGGCGCGGACTGGGTCACCCCACGCAGGGCCTCAACTTCAGGCAAAAGAACAGTCAGCAGGCCAAATTCGGAAAGACGGCGCAGACTGGACGCCGCGCCGGGCAGGGCCAGCAGCTTGCACAGCTCGTCGCGGGCACGTTCGGCGGACACGTCCACGAGCAAGGGCACGGCCTGGCGCAGCAGAGCCTCGGTATGAGGCTCAATCTCGAAACCCAGCTCCACTGCCAGGCGCACCCCGCGCATCGTGCGCAGCGGATCGTCCCGGAAGGCGCGGTCGGATACGGCCCGCAACAGTCCAGCGGACAGACCCGCGCGTCCACCGTAGGGGTCCACCACCTGTGCGCCGTCCAGGCGGACGGCGATGGC
>QMOE01000644.1 GCA_003648125.1 Chloroflexota bacterium | reverse complement strand
GCGGCTACCTGATCTGGCATCTGTGGCCCGACTATCGAGTTTTCGTAGACGGGCGGACAGACCTCTACGGAGACGAATTTCTGCGCCAGTACCTGAGCGTGCGGTCAGGCCGGCCCGGTTTTGAGGAAACGCTGGCGGCCTACGATGTGAACCTGGTCCTGACCTATCCCGACGACGCTCTATCGGCCCAACTGGCCTGTGCGGGGGGTTGGGAGGAGGCCTACCGGGACGAGGTAGCGGTGATCTGGGTGCGGGAGGAGGCAGGGCAGTGAGGGACTGGCGGCGCTTTACCCCGATCCTGGTTCTGTTCCTGGCTTTGCGCCTGATGATGTTGGCGACTTTTTTGCCGGACGACCTGACGCGCTTTGGCGACTATCCCTACTACTACGCTTTGGCCCGCTTCTCCGACGACGGCCATCTCCCATTCATCCACTACTGGTCAGAACACCTCCCTGTTTTTCCCTTTATCTCCATCGCCATCTACCGCCTCGCCCGGCTGGCATCAAGCGGGAGTTACGGATCTTATGTGTACTTGCTTGGAAGTCTGATGGCAGCCTTCGACACCGGTTCGCTGTACCTGTTCCTGCGCCTGGCCCGTCGTCTCTGGGGCGAGGAGCAGGTGGTGCAGTTGGGCTGGACGTACAGCGTACTGTTCGTCCCGCTCATCTTTTGCTGGTGGACCTTTGAGGGCATAACGGCGTTCTTTATCCTGCTCGCGCTGTGCCTGCTGATGGACGGGCGTGAGAAAGGCTCAGCAGTGGCGGTGGGACTGGGAGCGATGACCAAGTTGGTGCCCCTGCTGATTCTGCCAGCCGTGGTGCGCACCCGGCCCCCGCGCCGCTGGCTCCCCTACGTCCTGGTGGTGGGGATGGTGATGGTGGCCGTGGCCGGGCCGCTGCTGTATCTGGGAGGCCCCTACGCCGTGGCCTCCTTCCGCTCCATCGTCGCTCGCGGTTCATACCAGACAGTCTGGGCGCTGATTGACGGCAACCTGGGCACCGGTCTGCTAGGGGCGGCTACCGATCACTTTGACCTGGCCACGGCGACCGCGCCGGCCGGCCACCCCGCCCGCGTCCCCGCATGGCTCAAGACAGGATTATTTGGTCTACTATACCTGTTCATCTTTTTGAAAGCCGACCTCAACCTCAATCTCAACCTCAAACGCTTGGTATCCTTCGTCTGTCTCACCCTGGTCGTCTTTTTCCTGTGGTCAAAAGGATGGAGCCCCCAGTGGCAGGTGTTCCTGTTTCCCCTGATCCTCCTCTCGCTGCCGTATCGCCTGGCCCTGCTGTTTGTATTGGCGCTGAGCGGGATCAGTCTGGCAGAGTGGCCGGTGCTCCTGTCGCGGGGGCTGAACGAGTGGCTCTATCTGACGGTGCCCCTGCGCACTGGCCTTTCCGTGCTATTGGCTATAGAATTGTGGCGGAGGGTAAGGTCACAATGAAAAACAAAAAATCGGTGGCGGCATCTCTACTTTTCCTGATTTGGATATTTGTCGTCGTCGCCTTTTACTACGTGGCCCACAAGCCATTCACAGTCTCCACCCTCCTGGCCGTGGGCCGGGCATTGGCGGGGCTGGGCGGCGCGACGCTGGTGATGGCGCTGGGCACCGGCCTGGGCCGGCGACTCCTGGGCTACTTGCCCGGCGTGGGCGGGCTGGAGGTATTCGTGTTGAGCGCCGCGGTCGGATTGGGCGCGTTGGCGCTGGTGACACTGGCGCTGGGCTTGCTGGGATGGCTGCGCCCGTGGGTCTTTTGGGCGCTGACGCTGACCGGACTGTTCGTCTGCCGTGGCCCGCTGGGCAAAGCTTTGCTGGTGGCGCTGGGTGACCCCGCCTGGCATTTCCACTCCCGCCTCGAGCGGATACTGGCAGCCTACTGCGCCTTGATGCTGATCGTGGCGCTCTTGTGGGCGCTGACCCCGCCCACCGCCTGGGACGGTCTGGTCTACCATCTCACCGGCCCGAAACTCTACCTGGCGACGGCACGGATTTCCCACTCGCTGGACCTGCCCTACCTGGGCTTTCCGCAATTGATGGAGAGTCTGTTCACCTGGGGGATGGGGCTGGCGGGAGAGCGGGCAGCGGCACCGGTCCACTGGTTCTACGGCCTGCTGGTCGCCCTCGCACTGGTGGCCGCCGGGCGGCGCTGGTTGGATGGCGCAGCGGGCTGGCTGGCGGCGGCGGTGTACCTTTCGGCGTCCACCATCGTCCTGCTGGCGGGCTGGCCCTATGTGGATCTGGCGCTCAGTCTCTACAGCACGCTGGCCTTCCTTGCGCTACTACGCTGGACAGAAGCAGGTGGGAAATGGTTGGTCCTCAGTGGCGTATTGGCCGGTCTAGCCCTCTCCACCAAATACACCGCTGCGCCACTCCTCCCCGCCCTGGCGCTGGCCCTCCTGATTGCCCAAGTTCACAATTGGCAATTCGCAATTCGCAATTTGCTCCTCCTGTGCATAATCGCCCTGACCATCTGGTCGCCCTGGCTGATCAAGAACTTTTTGCTGACCGGCAACCCGACCTACCCCTTCTTCTTCGGCGGCGCCTACTGGGACGGTTGGCGGGCCTGGTGGTACGACCGGCCCGGCACGGGATTGGCCT
>QMOE01000643.1 GCA_003648125.1 Chloroflexota bacterium | reverse complement strand
CCATCGCGTGGCCGGTGACGTCATAGTGCCAGAGGTGATTGCCGAACTCGTCGAACTGGTTAAAGATGACAATGTCCTCGCGGGTCTCGCGCAGTTCCCAGCACTTGTCGAATATCTCTTTGACGTTGCTCTCGCAGCCGGGCGTGGCGATGACCTCGCCTGCTACCTTTGATAACCACTCGAACCGCTCGCGGCTCATCTCCTGCGGCAAGATGGCGATGGACTCGCAGGACAGCAGCGCGGCGTCGTACGCGCCGCCCCGGCAATAGTTGCCGGTGGAGGGCCAGACCGCCTTCTGGAAAGTGGGATCAAACTGGCCGGTGACCAGGCGCGGCACCAGACAGCCAAAGGTAGCGCCGACTTTGTGCGCACCGGTGGGGAACCACTTGCCCACCAGGGCGATGATGCGGGCCGGCACACCGGTGAACGAGGGCGGCAGTTCCACATAGTTGACGGGACCGAACCCGCCGCCCTGCACCACAGGCTCATTCTTCCAGGTGATGCGGAACAGGTTGAGCGAGTTCACGTCCCACAGACCAACGTTCCTGAGCCTGGCCCTGACGCTATCTGGAATCAGCGTGGGATCCCTCATCTGCGCAAAGGTGGGAACAATGATGCCCCGCTCTCGCGCTCGCTGCACGGTACGCTCTAGTTGTTTTTGGTGAATGGATAGGTCTATCATTCAGTCTCTCCTTACAATCAAAAAGTTTTCTATACGTGACTACTATTCTGCAGCCCCCTCCGAGAACATCACAGGCCGATGCGCTGACCGTCTTCGGGGACAATAACTTGCAAATCTGTACCGGCCCGCGCCTCTGCGACGAGCACATCGGGATGTTCTCCAATCTCGGGGCCCAGGTGCACCAGCGCCAGGCGCGAGCACCCGGCCTGGCGCGCTATCTCGCCGGCCTGCCGGGCTGTGCTGTGAAAGTAATCCTCGGGATTAACGTCAGGTTGCAACTCGGCGCTGAACGAAGCCTCGTGGATCAAGAGTTCGCTGCCCTGCGCCAACTCTATTGTAGCAACGCAAGGTAGCGTGTCGGTGGCAAACGTGACCGCCGGGCCGGCGGCAAAATTCCAGCGGGCGGCCAGTGTGGGCGTACCGGGCGGATGGGAGACTAGAATAGTGCGTAAGGTAACACCGTGCGATAGCTCTACCTCGTCCGACCCGGACTCGGACATGTTGTGCCACTCGCACTTGAGGCGGTGTCTGCCATAGCCGGTATAGACCAGCGACCAGAGCATTTTTAGGGTCGCAATAGTGTTTGATCCAGCGTAGACGTGCAGTGTGGGAGAATCGTCGAAAGAACGATTGAGGGCCAGCATGGGGAATCCCAGTGTGTGGTCACCGTGAGGATGAGAGACGAACAAATACTCAATGTCAACAGCACCGAGATTGGCGCGCGTCAATTGCTCCATGATCACCGGCCCAGTTTCGACCAACATGCGAAACCCCGCGCTCTCGATCAGCAGTCCCAAGGTACCCCGCCGTCCACTAGAAAAGGGACCGCCGGTTCCTAAAAAAACAACGTCAGCCATTACTATCTCCAGGCCCGCCCCGGATCAAGTGCGCAAGGCAAATTGGCAATTTGCCCTACAACCTCATTCAAAAACCGCTTTCACAGCATCTATGGTTGGTTCTACGATAGAAGGCTGTTTTCCTACAGCTTTCATCACGGACGCGACGTCCTTCAGGCCGGAGCCGGTGCTCAACACGACCACCCGGTCGGTGGGGGCCACCAGTCCGCGCGAGACCGCTTCAACCAGCCCAGCATAAGCAGCAGCGGCGGCCGGCTCGGCAAAAACGCCACAATCCTGAGCCAGGACGGGGATAGCGTCCAGTATCTCCTCGTCGCTCACGCACAGAAATGCCCCGCCGGTCTCGCGCACCGCCCGCAGCGCCTTGATACGGTCACGGGGCAGCCCGGCGACGATGGAATCGGCGACCGAGTGCGCCTCCACCGGCCCCATCTCCCAGCCTTGTAAGCCCTGCTCCCAGGCCGCCACCAGCGGAGACGACCCCATCGCCTGCACGCCGATGAGGCGCGGCATGCGGTCAATCCAACCCAGCGCCATCAGGTCACGCAGCCCCTTGTGGATACCGCCGATGATGCAGCCATCACCGACTGGGATCAAGATGACGTCGGGGGCCTGTAGGGGCGCGATCTCCGCGCCCACCACGGAACCGGGGACGGAAGGGCGGGGGAACCCCGCCCCTACAGATAATTGTTCGCAGACCTCATAGGCGGCGGTCTTTTTACCCTCGGACATGTATGGGTTATAAGCGGTGTTCCTATTGTACCAGCCAAAGGCGCGCGCCGCTTCCAGGCACAGATCAAATGCCTGGTCGTAACTGCCATCCACGAGCAGAACGGTGGAGCCGTAGGCCAGCAACTGCGCTACTTTGGCCTCCGGCGCGGTGCGCGGTACAAAGATGACGTTCGGCTGCTCCACCGCCGCGCAGAGACCAGCGAGCGCAGCAGCGGCGTTGCCGGTGCTGGCCGTTGTCACCGTCTCGTAACCCAGTTCGCGGGTTTTGACCACGGCGATGGCCGAAGCGCGATCCTTGAAGGAAGCGGTCGGCTGGCGACCGTCATCCT
>QMOE01000642.1 GCA_003648125.1 Chloroflexota bacterium | reverse complement strand
ATACGGTTTAGTTAAGAAAGTGAGCGCTGGTTGAGTAGGCCTTTAGGCCGTATCGAAACCCTTGTACTGAGCCTGTCGAAGTGAAGCGGGCGGGTCTTGCAACGGATTTTGCCTGCATGGGCCGCGCCGTGGTTTCGACTTGTGTTGAGCCTGTCGAAACATACGCTCCGACGCGAAAAGCATGTGTCTCCGCTACTCAACCGACGGCGCTTAATTAAACCGTATTGGCTTTAAGCGTGACCTACAGCTTTGGTTGCACATTTACCGATGGATGTACAAATCTGAGGTCGGGAACCAGGTTCTGTTTTAGCTCATCAGCAGATAATGGCAGGCCGAGATAGCCGACTTGGCTCCCTCGCCGATGTGCACCAGTACCTGTTCAGATACGTGGGTCACGTCGCCGGCGGCGAACACTCCCGGCCAGTTAGTGGCGCAGTAGGAGTCTACGATGATGTGCCCGCGACTGTCGCAATCCACCCACTCCCGCACCAGCCCCGAGTTAGGAGTGCGCGCCAATTTGACGAATACCCCTTTGACCGGTATCTCGCGCATCTCGCCGTCAGGCATCGCCGCCACGATGTACTCTACAGACGCATCACCGCCTATCTCCTGCACCCTCATGTCTTTGATGACTTGAACATTCTCCATCTGGTCGAGTTTGTCGACCAGCGGGGTCTTCACCAGCGGTTCGTAGGCCAGCAGGTAAACCCGATGCGCCTTGTGGGCCAGGCTCGCCACGGCCCACTGGGCGCGCCGTCCCTGCCCGATCACGGCCACGTCCTTACCCAAGAACAAACCGGCGTGGGTATCCACCGAATAACTCAGCCCCCGGCCGGCCAGGCGCGCCTCGCCAGGGACGTTGAGACGCTGCGGTTTAGCGCCCGTCGCTATGATCAGGGTTTGGCCTTCGTAACAGTCGCCCTGCACAGTTTCCACGACAAAGCGGTTTTCTGCGGGCGTTACCTTGGTCACGGTGTCAAAATCGCGCACAAAGTCCAGATAGTCGAGCTGGCGACGGAAAGCGTCGAGCAGCGTCTCGCCGGTAATGGTCTCCCGGCCCTCCATGTCCTCCACCTGCATAGCGTAGCTGGTCTGGCCGCCCCACTGCGCGGCGATGATCAACGTCTCCAGGCGTTGGTTGATGGCTGTTGCGGCGGCAGTGATGCCTGCCGGCCCGCCGCCGATGATGATTAGATCGTACATTGTCATTCCTCCTCTCGGCCCCATTCCGCCGGTACGGGCGGGATGAGTTCCTTTTCCATCAGGAAGCGGGTCATATCCTGCGCCTGACGGATAGTGTCTTTTGCCATAGCAAGCAGTTCGTCGCGAGAAAAGCTCAGGCGGGCCAGACCTTGTTCCTGTGCCTTCATGCCGACCGCTGCCGCTTCGCGGGGAAAGACTTCCCAGTCCGCCATAGTCGGCAAGATGTGATCCTCGTCCAGCCCCCGCTCCTCCGCGCAGCGAGCCAGTTCTTCGGCGGCGGCGATAGCCATCTCGTCGGTGATGGTCGTGGCCCGCACGTCTAGCACGCCGCGAAAGATGGCGGGAAAGCCCAGCGAGTTGTTGGTCTGGTTGGGAAAGTCGCTGCGCCCCGTGCCCACGACACGCGCCCCAGCCTCTTTGGCCTCCCAGGGCCAGATTTCGGGGATGGGGTTGGCGCAGGGGAAGATGATCGCGTCCTCGGCCATCCCCCGCACCCACTCTGGCAGGATCGTGCCCGGGCCGGGTTTGCTGAACGCGACGCAGAGATCGGCGCCGCGCATGGCCTCGGCCGGCCCCCCGCGCCGGCCCTCGGCGTTGCTGTTTTGGCAGATGCGCCACTTGTCCACGAACTCGATCTTGCGCCGGGCGATGTCCTCTCTCTCTGGATGGAGGATGCCTTTGCTATCGCAGGCAGTCACGTTGCCAAATTGGACGCCGTGGGCCAGCAGCAGCCGCAACGTAGCGATATTGGCCGCGCCGACGCCGATCATCGCGACATTGATATCCTCTATCCGTTTGCCCACCACCTTTAACGCGTTGATCACCCCCGCCAGCATGACAGTCGCTGTCCCTTGCTGGTCGTCGTGCCAGACCGGGATTTTGACCTCGGGGTCGGTGCGCAGCATGTCGAGCACGCGGAAGCACTTGGGCTGTGAAATATCCTCCAGGTTGATTCCGCCGAAGGAAGGCTGGATCAGTTTGACGGCCAGCATGATGCGGTAGGGGTCTTTGGTGTTCAGGCAGATGGGGACCGCGTCCACGCCGCCCAGGTATTTGAATAGCAGCGCCTTGCCCTCCATCACCGGCAGCCCGGCCCAGGGGCCAATATCGCCCAGGCCCAGCACGCGGGTACCATCTGAGACGACGGCGACTGTGTTCCCCTTGTTGGTGTGCTCATAGACCAGGTCTTGGTCCTCGTGGATGGCGCGGCAGGGAGCGGCCACGCCGGGCGTGTACCAGATGGCGAAATCATTGACATCACGGATGACGCATTTGGGCGCGGTTTGTATCTTGCCCCGAAAGAAAGGGTGCATACGCATCGCGTCCTCGGCCGGTTTTTTGGCCTTGGCCAAGAGTTCCTCTTTGGTTATTTTCATAGAATCATTCCTCCCCCATAGCT
>QMOE01000641.1 GCA_003648125.1 Chloroflexota bacterium | reverse complement strand
CTGCGTCCTATTTTCTGTATCCGGAGTCAAGTGTTAAATTTGTCAGTCAACCAGGCCGCGATTTCCAAATCGCGTCTGTTTTCCCACGTAAAGCACCCTGCGCGATTGCGAAATCGCGGCTACGACCTGACTTTTCACCCATAACGGGAATTGCTGTTGAGCGTAAACGTCTCATTTTTACTTGCCGTCATCGCTCATCATTTTGTACCACATCCCTCCCGCATTGTCAAGCAGTTTGACTTTCTGCCCATCGCGGATATAATGTTATTCACTTTGTGAATACTCGCTTTGTGAATAAAAGTAAAGAAAAATGAGCAAACGCCGCTTGCCGCTAGAGCAGACACTCCTGGGGTTCCTGATGCAGGAGCCAATGCACGGCTACGACATGCACCAACAAGTCGAAGCAGAGTTGGGCCAAGTCTGGTACATGGGCATCAGCAACATCTACGGCGCGCTCAAGCGGCTCGAACAATCCGACCAGGTCGAGTCCACCCTCGTCCCCCAGGAAGGCCGCCCACCCCGCAAGGTCTACCAGATCACCCCCGCCGGTGAGCAGAGTTTTATGGACTGGCTGCGGCAGCCCGTGCCCGTCATACGCGAGATGCGCGTCGAGTTCCCAACCAAACTCTACTTTTTTCGCGCCCTTGATCTGCAAGGCGTAGACGACCTGATCACGGCCCAGGAGGCCGTCTGCCGAGAGCATGTCGAACGACTGGAACACAAAGCTGCCCAGTGCGCCCCGCACGACATCAACCAGTTGGTGTTTGACTTCCGCCGCCGCCAGATCGAGGCGATCATTGACTGGCTCCCCACTTGCGGGGAGGAAATATGATCGAGGTGCGTGGGCTGGACGTTCGCTATCCAGAGGCACACGCTCTCAAGGGCGTGGATCTAACCGTCGCGCCCGGTTCTTTCCTGCTCGTCGCTGGCCCCTCCGGCGGCGGCAAGAGCACGCTGGCCCGCGCACTGATGGGATTGATCCCCCAGACCATCCCTGCCGAGGTGCAGGGGAGCATCTCGATTGCCGGGCTGGACCCACAGCAGCACAGCGTGGCGCAACTGGCTACCCGCGTGGGACTGGTCTCTCAGAACCCGGCCACACAGTTGTTCAACGGAACGGTGAAAGAGGAGATCGCCTTTGGCCCGCGCAACCTGGGACTGCCCTCCGGCGAGATTGGCGCGCGCGTGGACTATGGCTTGCAAGCGGCGGGGTGCGCTCACCTGCAGCATCGAGCGGTGCGCCGCCTTTCGAGCGGCGAGCAGCAGCGCGTGGCTATCGCCGCAACTCTGGCGATGCGTCCCGCCATCCTGATCCTCGACGAGCCGACAGCCAACCTGGACGCGGAAGGAGTGCGCTCGATCGTAGCTGCACTGGCCCGGCTGCGCCGCGAGTTTGGCGTTACGCTCGTCGTCATCGAGCACCGGCTGGCCCCGTTTCTGCGCCACGCCGACCGGCTGATCTGGCTGGCGGACGGTCGCGTAGCCGCCGACGGCCCCCCCGCCGAGACGCTGGCGCGGGTGCGCCCCACGTCGCCCGCCCGCCTTGCTCCACCGACCCCAGGAAACGAGCCGCTGGTCGCGCTCCGGCGGGTCACGGCTGGATACGACGGCCATCCTATCCTCCGGGATTGCTCGCTCGTGCTGCATCGGGGGGACTTGGCCGCGCTGATCGGGCCAAACGGGGCCGGCAAGACCACGCTGGCCCGCGTGCTGACCAGCACGCTGCGACCGCGTCGCGGCCGAATCGTTTGGCACACCAATGGACGCTTTCCGCGCGTGGGACTGCTGCAACAAAACCCGCTCCACCAGTTGGTGTGCGAGACGGTCGAGGAAGATGTCCGCTTCGGCCCGCGCAACCTGGGGATGGAGCGGCCCGCAGAGACAGAGGCCATACTGGCTCAGACCGACCTGCTATCGCTACGGGACCGGCCCACGCGGGCGCTCAGCGTGGGACAGCAGCAGCGCGCCGCGCTGGCGGCCACGCTGAGCCTGCGTCCCGCGCTCATCATCCTGGACGAGCCAACGGTCGGGCAAGATTGGGAGCACCTGATCCAAGTGATGGACTATCTGGCCGACTTGAACCAGGCCGGGCAGACAGTTCTCCTGATCACCCACGACGAACGGCTGGTCGAGCGATACGCCAGCCGGGTGTGGAAAATGGTAGGGGCGAACCCTTGCGGTCGCCCTGATGGGCAGGAGCAAGTCCTGCCCCTACACCAATTGATTGAAAGGGAGTAACATAATGTCATCTTACACTGTACGTAGCTGGGTCACCATCGGATTGTTCGGCGCGCTGTGGGGCGCGGTCGAAATCGTACTGGGGAGCTACCTGCACCTCATCCTGCCGCCCCAGGCCGACACATTTTTCATCGGCGTGCTGCTGGGAGGCATCGGCGTGGCGGTGGCGCTGACCGGCCGCCACTTTGCGCCGGATCGAGGCTCGGTGTTCTTCATCGGTGTCGTGACCGCGCTCTTAAAGCTGCTCAGCCCCGGCGGAATCAAAATCGGGCCGCTGGTCGCCATCCTCGCCGAGGGTGTGCTGATGGAGGCCGCCCTGTGGATCGCTTCCACCAGGTGGACTTTTGTCTTGGGGGGCGCGCTG
>QMOE01000058.1 GCA_003648125.1 Chloroflexota bacterium | reverse complement strand
CTGTTTTCCCACGTAAAGCACCCTGCGCGATTGCGAAATCGCGGCTACGACCTGACTTTTCACCCATAACGGGAATTGCTGCATGGGGTTTGGCCCTCTACCTCCCAATCAGTCTCCATCCTCCTGGCAAAAGCATCGCTGATGAGGCCGCCTTCAACAGGTCGCCGAGGATGAAAGGATAAAGTCCCGCAGAAAACACTTTTTCAGCCCCTACAAAACAACCCAACCAGGGAAGGCCAAAGACGTAGATGACTATGTTGCCCATCAGCATCGCC
The DNA here is from genome assembly GCA_003648125.1 of Chloroflexota bacterium. Next base: position 8,756 of record QMOE01000058.1, on the reverse strand, counting down.
AGAAAAGCGGTTTCCATGCGCCGATTCCATCCACTTTCAGCTAGCAGGCCGGTGATGAAAGCAGCGGCGACAAAGCCTACCAGGTAGCCCCCGGTCGGGCCTAGCAAGTAGGGCAGTCCGACCATACCACCGGCAAATACGGGCAAGCCGGCGATTCCCTCACCGAGATAGGCGAGCAAACTCAAAGCCCCTCGCCGACTGCCGAGCAAGGCTCCGACTAAGAGCACGGCCAGGGTCTGCCCCGTGATAGGAGCGGGACTAGAAGGCAAAAGGATCGAGATTTGGGCGCCGAGGGCGACGAGCCAGGAACCCCCGATAACCAGAACAGCGTCGTAAAGCAGCGCCTTTCCTTTGGTGGAAGGGTACAGAATATCGGCATAGGTTGTGTTAGACATTTCGTTTTTTTCCTTTAGGTGCCCGGCACTTTCACAAGTGCAGGGCACCTGAGCAGTTACCCTTTTTGTTCACACCGGCATATTGCCGTGCTTGCGCGGCGGGCGCTGCACCCGCTTGTGGCGCAGCATTTCCAACGCGCGGATGACGCGAGGGCGGGTCTCGCGGGGAGCGATCACCCCGTCCAGGTAACCGCGCGCCGCCGCCACGTAGGGGTTGGCGAACTTTTCCCGATAGTCACGCACCAACTCCTCCCGCAGGCCATCAGGGTCATCGGCGGCCTTTAGCTCCCGGCGGAAGACGACATTGACAGCTCCTTGCGGCCCCATCACGGCGATCTCCGCCCCCGGCCAGGCCAGGCAGACGTCGCCGCGCAGGTGCTTGGAACTCATGACAATGTAGGCCCCGCCGTAAGCCTTGCGGGTGATGATGGAAATCTTGGGCACGCTGGCCTCGGCGTAGGCATAGATCATCTTGGCCCCGTGGCGGATGATGCCGCCGTGCTCCTGCGCCACCCCAGGCAGAAAACCCGGCGTGTCGGTCAGCGTGAGGAGCGGGATGTTGAACGAATCGCAAAAGCGGATGAAACGCGCCCCTTTATCGGAACTATTAATATCGAGCACGCCGGCTAGCGCCTGCGGCTGCTGGGCCACGAGGCCCATCACGCGCCCACCCATCCGGGCAAAACCCACGATCAGGTTAGGCGCGAACCGGGCCTGCACCTCCATGAAATCTTTGTCGTCCACGATACGCTGGATGACCTCGTGCATATCGTACCCCGTCGCCGGGTCATCTGGAACCAGCGTGTCCAGTTCCGGGTTGCTGCGGACGGGGGGGTCGGTCGGCGAGACGTAGGGTGGATCGTCGGCGTTGTTGGAAGGCAGGTAGGAGAGCAACTGCCGCACCAGATCGAGCGTTGCCTCGTCGCCGGGGGCAGCAAAGTGAGCCACGCCGCTGACCCGATTGTGAACATCGGCGCCGCCCAGTTCATCTGCGCTGACCTCCTCACTGGTCACAGCCTTGACCACGTTGGGGCCGGTGATGAACATACGTCCCGCGCCCTCGGCCATAAAGACAAAGTCCGTGAGCGCAGGTGAGTAGACCGCGCCCCCGGCGCAAGGCCCCAGGATGACCGAAATCTGGGGGATGACGCCGGAGGCCAGGACGTTGCGGTAAAATATCTCGCCGTAGGCGGCCAGCGCGTCCACTCCTTCCTGGATGCGTGCCCCGCCGGAATCGTTGATCCCGATAACCGGCGCGCCGTTCTCCAACGCCAGGTCGAGCACTTTGCAGATCTTTTGGCCGTGGGCTTCCCCCACCGACCCGCCCAGCACGGTAAAGTCCTGGGCAAAGACGTAGACCAGCCGGCCATCAATCTCACCCCAGCCAGTGACGACGCTATCGCCCAACGTGCGTCGCTCGCTCAAGCCCAGGTCAGTCGCCCGGTGAGTGATGAACTCGTCCAGTTCGTAAAACGTGCCAGGGTCGAGCAGATAATCCAGCCGCTCGCGGGCGGTCAGTTTGCCCCTGGCGTGCTGGCGCTCGACGCGCTCGACGCCACCACCCAGGTGGGCCTGGGCACGCATACTCTCTAGCCGTTCGATGGAGGCGCTCATTCCTTCACCCCCAGGGCGAACAGCCAGCGCAGGAAGCGACGCACTGCCGAGCGCAGCGCGGCGTAGCGATAAAGCACTCTATGCCAGAGTTGCTTCCAGCGAGAGGGCGGCGTGGGCAGTTCAGGCATACTCCAGCGGATGACCGCCGCTCCCCAGGTCAACCCAGCGCCAAAGCCGACGCACACCACCACGTCGTCGCGGTGAATCCGCCCCTGCTCCACCGCATCACACAGCGCGATGGGGATGGAGGCCGACGAGGTGTTGCCGTACCATTCCAGATCACTAAAGACATGCTCCGGTTTTAACTTTAACGCCCGGGCTGAGGATTGGATGATACGCTGGTTGGCTTGATGGGGAACCAAGAGATTCAGGTCAGAGATCTCCAGGCCAGCTTGTTTTAGCACCTGGCGCGTGGCAGCCGGCATCGTGCGCACGGCGAAACGGAAAACCTCACGGCCTCTCATTTGTAAGTAATGCAGTCCCTCGGCTACTGTGCGATGAGAGGCCGGCTCACGGCTGCCCCCCGCCGGCAGTTTCAACAGATCGCCGCCAGAACCGTCGGAGCCGAGAACGGTGGATAGCACGCCTCCCTCGGCATCGCCGGCCCGCAGCACAACCGCGCCGGCCCCGTCGCCAAAGAGAACGCAGGTGTTCCGGTCGCTCCAATCGGTGATGCGGGAGAGCGTCTCCGCTCCAATGACCAGCGCGTTCTCGTAAACAGAGGCTGAAATGAGGTTGGCGGCCACGCTCAGCCCGTAGACGAAACCGGTACAGCCAGCCGAGAGATCGAACGCCGCCGCACGGGTGGCCCCCAGGCTATCCTGCACCAGGCAGGCGGTGGCCGGGAAGGCGTGCTCCGGCGTGACGGTGGCGATGATGATCAACTCTAGTTGCGATGGTTCGATCCCGGCCACCTCCAACGCCTGCCGGGCAGCCTGGAGCGACAGGCTGAACGTCGTCTCGCCGTCGGCAGCGATGTGCCGCTCGCTGATTCCTGTGCGCGTGCGAATCCACTCGTCGGAGGTGTCCACCATCTGCACCAGATCGTCGTTGGTCAACACTCGCTGAGGCACAGCTTTGCCCCAACCGACAACGTGAGCGTGGATCGTCATCTCCCCTCCCAGCGCTGGAAGACGAGGCAGCCGTTGTGCCCACCAAAACCGAAAGAGTTGGAGAGCGCCACCTGTGGCCCCAGTCGCCGCGCCTGGTTGGGCACATAGTCCAGATCACAGTCCGGGTCGGGGGTTTCATAGTTGATGGTGGGATGTACCCAGCCGGTCTCCAGGCTCTTGATGCAAGCGATGGCCTCGACCGCGCCGGCCGCGCCCATCAGGTGGCCCAGCATAGATTTGGTGGAGCTGACGGCCAGCCGGTCGGCGTGGGACCTAAAGACGGTGCGGATGGCCCGCGTCTCGATGCGGTCGTTGAGGGACGTACTGGTGCCGTGAGCGTTGATATAGTCCACTGCGTCGGGAGCCAGTTCGGCATCTTGAAGCGCCATGGCCATCGCCCGCGCCGCGCCGGTTCCATCTTCGTCGGGCGCGGTGATGTGAGTGGCGTCGGCGCTCCCTCCGTAGCCGATCAGTTCGGCGTGGATACCGGTCCCCCGCCGCCGGGCGTGTTCCAGGCTTTCCAGCACCAGCACGCCCGCTCCCTCGCCCATCACAAAGCCATCTCGTTTGGCATCAAAGGGGCGGCTGGCGCGCTGCGGCTCGTCGTTGCGGGTGGAGACCGCCCCCATATTCTTGAAGGCGGAGAGGGCGAGAGCGTCAACGACCGCCTCGCTGCCGCCGCAGAGCATCACCTCTGCGTCCCCTCGCCGGATCACCTCGGCCGCCTCTCCGATGGCGTGAGAGCCGGTAGCGCAGGCGGAGGCGACACAGAAATTGGGGCCGCGCAGGCTATAGGTGATGGCGACCATAGCAGAGGCCGCGTTGGGCATCATCATCGGGGTCATAAAAGGGCTGACGCGGCGGGGGCCGGATGCTCGGAGGATGTCATAGTTCTTGAGCAAGGTGGTCACACCGCCGATGGCGCTGCCGATGATCGCGCCGACGGTCTGGCTCGACTCGTCGTCGAACGACAGACCGGCCTCGGCGAGGGCTTGACGGGCCGCTTCCAGGGCGAAGAGGGTAAAGCGGTCATTACGGCGCGCCACGCGGCGGCCAAAGAGCGCTACCGGATCAAAGTCTTTGACCTCGGCGGCAATCTGTACCTCTAAATTCGAGGGGTCGAACAGGGTGATCCGCCCCATCCCGCTGCGCCCGGCGATGAGCGCCTCCCACATCGTCGGCACGTCGTTCCCCAGGGGGGTGACCGCGCCAAAGCCGGTGACAACAATACGTTTTCTCACGAGTGTACCTCCATGTCCAGTGATTGGTTTCAGAGGTAGTAACACCGCCGAGGGGTAAAAGTCACGCTGGCGGAGCGTGGTCATCTTGACCTGTCGTGAGGGCGAGGCACTGCCTCGCCCCTTCCTCGGCGGGGATGCCCGCGTTCCCAGGCAAGATCCGCCACCAAGCGCAAAAATTTGATGGACACCCTTTGACCCGCACTTGCTTCCCTAAAACGGCAGTTGTGGTATATAATACAAGTGGTGACGCTTTAATGCTCACCGATTGTTCTCATCTCCAGGCCCGGTCACCCGATCAGTGACGGAGAGTTGTCACGTTTTCAACGTGACCTACATTTTCGTCCTTGAGGGTGAACCTGGTTCATGATGACTGTTAACGTATTAATGACTCCCCCTGAAAAAAGGTCATCTAACCACAGGGACACAGAGGACACGGAGAAAATTTAATGTTTAGTTCAAGAAAATTTCACTTTGCGCGTCCAAAAGTTAATTTTTTTCAAGGCCAAGTTTAAAATCTCTGTGGTGAAATTCCTAGTTTTTTCAGTAGAGTCATTAATTATAAACTAACCAACATGTCATTTCCTATCAGATCTGTACCCAAGCGAGGGTGGAGGATGTTTTCACCCTGGTTACAAACTGGCCAACCTGCCACCGACGCCTGTGGGAAGGCACTCGTCGTGCGCGGGGATTTTCGATGTTGGAGTATCACATCGTGGCTGGAGGCCGCGCTATGACAGAACGCAAAGAACTTGAACGAGCAATCGCAGCGCTCGATGAACAACGCGCTGCCCTGGGCGACGATGTGGTGGATACGATGGTAGCCGCCGCGCGCGAAAAATTGGCCGTGCTGGAAGCACAGCGCGCGGTCGAGCAGCGCAAACAGGTCACCGTCCTCTTTGCCGACATCTCCGGCTTCACGGCTATGTCTGAGATGATGGACCCCGAAGAAGTACGCGACGTGATGAACGCTATCTGGGCGCGTCTGGACGGAGTGATCATAGCCCACGGGGGCACGATTGACAAGCACATGGGGGACGCGGTGATGGCTATCTTTGGTGCGCCAGCCGCGCACGAGGATGACCCGGAACGGGCGGTCCGCACGGCATTGGCGATGCAAAGAGAGACCGAGGATTGGAATTTAGAGATTGGCGAGTCGAAACCCCCCATCTCTATCCGAATAGGAATTCACACCGGCCCCGTGCTGCTGGGCGTGGTGGGAACGACCGCCGAATATACGGCGATGGGGGACACGGTCAATCTGGCGCAGCGACTGCAAGAAGCAGCGCCCGCGAGGGGAATCCTCATCTCGCACGCTACCTACCGCCGCGTGCGGGGCGTCTTTAGCGTGTGGATGAAGGAGCCGATCACCGTCAAGGGCAAGGCCGAACCTGTTCCAGTCTACGTGGTGTTGCAGGCCAGACCGCGCGCTTTCCGGATCGCCAGCCGGGGAGTGGAAGGCGTCAAGACGCGGATGGTGGGACGAGAGACAGAATTGGCGCAACTGCAAGAGGCTCTGCGCACGGTGATGGAGACGAGAAAAGCCCAGGTCATCACCGTCGTGGGTGAAGCGGGCGTGGGTAAATCCCGCCTGCTGTACGAGTTCGATAGCTGGATCGCGCTGCTGCTGGAAAGAATATCACATTTTAAGGGACGGGCCGACGAGAAGATGAGCAGCATGCCCTACTTTCTCATCCGCGACTTTTTCTCGTTCCGTTTCGAGATCCAGGACAACGACCCGGCTATCGTGGCGCGAGAAAAGCTAGAGCGCGGCATCACCGAGTTTATGGGAGCGGACGGGGTGGAAAAGGCACATTTTATCGGCCACCTGATCGGATTCGACTTTTCCGCCAGCCCGTACCTGCGAGGGATCCTCGGCGACGCGCGCCAGATCCGCGACCGTGCCTTTTATTACATCACTCAGTTCTTTACGGCAGTGGCCCGGCGCGGCCCAACGGTGGTATTTCTGGAGGACATTCACCTGGCTAACGAAGGTTCGCTGGATTTGATTGACCACCTGGCCCGCGAGTGTCGTCAGGTGCCCCTGTTGATCGTCTGCCTGGCCCGGCCCTCTCTCTTCGAGCGCCGTCCATCGTGGGGTGAGAGACAGACAGCGTACACGCGCCTGGAACTCGCTCCCCTCTCGGAAGAAAGCAGCGCTCAGTTAGTGGCCGAGATACTGTGCCGGGTAGATCAAGTACCGGACAGCCTGCAAGAACTGATCCTGAGCCGGGCGGAAGGGAACCCGTTCTACATCGAAGAATTCATCAAGGTTTTGATCGAGGATGGGGCCATCGTGACGGGCGCGGAGCAATGGCAGGTGAGGCCAGAGCGGTTGACCGAGATACGAGTGTCACCGACAATAGTCGGCGTGCTTCAGGCGCGGCTGGACCGGCTCCAACCAACTGAACGTGAGATGTTGCAACGCGCGTCGGTAGTGGGCCGGGTGTTCTGGGAGGGCGCGCTAGTGCGGATCTGTGAATCTGTTGGCAAGCGTATAGACCGGGGCGAGATTAGCGCCGCGTTGCAGGCGTTGTGCAAGAAGGAGTTGATCTTCCGCCGGGACGACTCGGCGTTCGCCGGGGAGCGGGAATACATATTCAAGCACGCCATCCTGCACGACGTCACCTACGAGAGCGTGCTCAAGCGACTGCGGCGGGCGTATCACGCGCAGGTAGCGGCATGGTTGTTCGAGCGCGGCGGGGAGCGGGTGGGGGAGTACGCCGGACTGATCGGGGAGCACTATGAGTACGCCGACGAGACGATCCAGGCAGCGGGATGGTATGGACGGGCCGGCAAACAGGCTCGGAACACCTACGCGCCGGAGGTAGCCATCGGCTACTACCAGAAAGCATTGGCTCTGTTGCTGTCTGATGAGATTTCCAAAGCCTACACGGCGCAGCAAATCTCCTTGTACGAAGGGCTGGCCGAGATGCTGCTATGGCAAGCCCGATACGCAGAGGCGGCGGAAGCGTGCACGGCGATGCGGGAGGCGGCGGAAGTCAGCGGAGACGTGATAGCGCAGGCGTGGGCGTGGAACAGGCTATCCACAACGCAGGATGCTCAGGGTGACTATCCCGCCGCGCTGGAAAGCGCAAGCCAGGCGGAGGACATTTCTCGCCGCGCGCGGGAGGCGGGCGACGCCGCGAAAGCAGAACTGGCGAGGGCCTTGTTCAGGAAAGGGTGGGGCTTTTACAGGTTAGGGGACGCCAAAGCGGCGCTAGAGTTGGGCGAACAGGCGCTGGCACTCAGCAGCGAACTGAACGCCCGGCGCGAGATAGCGGACAGCCTGAACCTGCTCGGCGGTGTGAATAGCCTGTTGGGGCATCACGGAAACGCCGCTCGTTATAATACCAGGGCGATAGCGCTGTATCAAGAATTGGGCGACCGGGAGAGAATAGGGGCAATGCTGAACCATCTGGGCTACCACGCCCGTTTGCGAGGAGACTATAGCGCCACCGTTGCTCTCTGTCAGGAGGCGTTAAAGATCGCCTACGAGACCGGGAACCGGAACGCAGAAATGGCATTTCTCAGTAACCTGGACGGTGCACGGGTCGGGATGGGGGAATACCGCGTCGCCGAGTACGACCTGCGGCGGATCATCCGCTGGGCCGAGATCGCCGGGCAAGGCGGCTGGTTATCTAGCACGTATCGCTTCCTGGCAGAGGCGTGTTTGGGGCAGGGCAAAGTGGACGAATCACTGACGACGGCGCAGCGGGCGCTGGCACTGGGGCAGGGAGTGGGAGCGCCGACCCTCGTCGGAGGCGCGTGGCGCATCCTGGGAATGGCACTGGCACAAGCAGCAAGGTCTATCACCATCGGCGACCAGGCTTACGATGCGGCGGCCTGCTTCACCGAAAGCTCCCGTGTCTTTACTGAGATCGGAGCCGAGGGAGAACGAGCACGCACGCTACGCGAGTGGGCCAAGTACGAGATGGACCAGGGAGACCTGGCGCGAGGGGAAGCGGCGTGGCAGAAAGCACGGGATCTCTTTGCCCGACTGGGGATGGAGCTAGAAGTGGAAAGAATGAAAGGCTGGGGCTATGCTCACACCGAGTACAAGGGAATGTGAAACCCGAAAGGCATCATCTCAATACCTTGGGGCAGGAGCAATTTTGATCTGTCACGCTACAAGCGTGCTACTCAGGTGCCCGGCACTTTCCTGAAAGTGCCGACACCATAAATGATTTGAGTGCGTTTCATTTCGGTTAGAAGTAGACGCGGTTTCCATACCGCGCGCTATGGAAAGCGCGCCTACCCAACTCATTTGAAACGGGTGTGTTTCATTTGATTTGGGAGAATCCAACACAGATACGACTGCGCAGCAGCGAGCGCTGGTTGAGTAGGCCCGAAGGGCTGTATCGAAACCAAGCGAGCGGCTTTTGCGGCGAATTTGG
>QMOE01000640.1 GCA_003648125.1 Chloroflexota bacterium | reverse complement strand
GCACCAGTTGCTTCCCTTCGGGTTGCGATAACACGATTGCTGCAACGCCACCAGCAGCCAGAACCCGGTCGCGCCCAGAATAGGCGTCCAGCGACGCAGAGTGTAGGTCCGAACGGCGAACACCCGGTCGGGCCGGACGATGGCGTCGTAGGCATCCAAGCGGATACCTTCGAGATTGTAGATCTGTTCGCGTCGCGTATCATTACTCATGCCAGAAATCCTTTTTTAATCGAGAGGCTCTGAGAAGCCCGCTCTGCGGCGAAAATGACGAGATGACATATAATACCTCGAAGCCCACTCTGATTCTGGCAGGGGTGTGGTGCAGGTGTGGCGCAGGTGTGGCGCAGGTGTGGCGCAGGTGTGGCGCAGGGGTGTGGCGCACCCTACACGCTACAAGGGGGCTGTTTGTCAATCTACTTGAATTCGCTCGCCAATTCATCAAAACCACATCTCGTCTTTTTCGCCACTGTCGGGCGGCTCAATCTCGCCCCGTTCCGCAGCTTCCAACCGGGGCATCAGCAGGTACTCGGCCACTGCTGAAACGTTGGGAGCCCCATTGTTGGCAAATATATTCCATTTGGTAGCCAGATCTCGAAGTCGCCGAACAGCGTCCTTGTTACTGACGCTGAACACCAAACTCAATCGTCGCTGCCTGCGCCGCACCTCCGTCGGACGCCGCGGATGCTTCCGCTCCTGTTCCCGCTCGCCGGCAAGCTCCTGGTCAATCAGGGCCTGCATTACGCCTGGCGTTGCCGTCGCCCCGGTCAGCGCTGCGACTGTGTGCGTGCCCACGGCCGTCTGGCGCTCGAATTTGTCTCTTCTGTTATTAGCCACTGCCCCTATCCTCCTCTGCGATTTTTCCCATTGCCGTTCACGCGAATTCCCAGGTCGCGCACGAGGCGCACCAGCACTCTGGCATAGTCCTGCGCCCCAATGCCCGTCGGATCATAGTTCCACACCGGCACTCCACGCGCCAGTGTCTCTTCGAGCCGCACGGTGTCCCGGACGGGCGGATAGAGCAAGTCCCCAAAGGTCTCGCGCAAACCGCCCAGTACCTCCTGGTGCTCCAGCGCGCGCCGCTTGTACCGCGTGGGAAGTATACCGATCAACCGGGCCCCGCGTCCCCGCTTCTCTCGGAGTGCCTGAATCTCCTCCCCGATCTTGGGCAGGCCCGTCTCGCTGGCATAGCTTGGGTTGACGGGGATGATCAAGTATTGGGAAACGGTAAGCGCGGCGAGTTGCAGTGAGCCTAGCCCCGGCGGGGTGTCCAGGAACACGAAAACCTGTGTCCCGTTCGACTGGTGCTTGATGGCGGTGATGATACCCTGTAATGCGACGCTCAACGTGCGGCTGGCCTCGGGAGCGCCCAACGCCCGCTCTGCGGCCTTGGTCTCGTCGTCCCCCCGGATCACTGCGAGCTTGGGATAGTTCTCGACTCGCATCAACGCGCTGGATAGCAGACGGCCAGGATGGCGGCTCATCAGCAAATCGTACATATCAGGTGCAGCGCCCAAGCCAAGAAACTGACCGAGGTTACCTTGCGGATCCAGGTCCATAGCGATGGTGGGCAGCCCCAGGTCGGCCAGTCCCGTCGCCAAGTGAATGACGGTCGTCGTCTTGCCCACGCCGCCCTTTCGATGTGCAACCGTGATTACCTTGACAGTCACTCTTCCTCCTCCTGTTTCGTCACTCGTTGCCCCACCCCACGCCCCTTGAACTCGAGTTCGCCCGACCTCGACTCAGCCGCGCCAGCCGACTGCCGTTCTTGCGGCGCAACCACGATCACTGGCGGATATACACCCTGCGGCGCGAACACCGGCTCCCGTCGCTCGTCGCGCCTCCGGCTCACGGCGACGATGAGCAAGCTGGTGGGGATCGCCACCCCCACGCCGCACACCGCCCCAACCAACATTGCTAGACCCTGCTTGCCCAAATAAGGAGGACTAACGAAAATACCCAACAGGGTGCCAAGTAGTAGTAGAAATAGTACAAAAACTTTAACTTTCCTACGGCTCATTAGCATGGTTTCTCCTACGCCACACATTCGGGCAACTCACCTTTTGATGTTTCGTTGTGCGTAAAACACAACATTGACTCGATTACAGTCATAATAGCAATCAAGGAGTCCACCAATGCCAGCATCGCATTGGTGGCGTTCGATGGAGGAGTTGCTGCTAAAACCAACATCGCATCTTGTCCTCGCTTCCAGGTCGCCTCAAGCCTTTGCATACTCTCAAGCTCCTGCTCCTGATTGGTAGCAGCGAGGTAATCTATGACGCCCCGAAGATACATCTCCTGTTCTGCAAAATCTCTTATGATTTCTGTTATATCATTCATCATCATGCTTCCCTCCGCGCAAGCACGTGTTCCAGTTTGCCAAGCGGTGAGGAGTTAGACGGTTCGACTAAGCAAACTACTGACCAGGGCAAAGCAGTAGGATTTCGCGCCAGTGACGACGCACTCATTACCTCCCGAATCTCCTCCGGCGAGACGTGGGCAACCTGAAATCGGATCACCCGCCCTTCAGCCACGGCCAGAAAATCGCCGCGCCCCATCAATCGCTCGGCTCCGGTACCACTCCAGCCGGTAGCGGTGCGCGCATCG
>QMOE01000639.1 GCA_003648125.1 Chloroflexota bacterium | reverse complement strand
TAGAGCCACTGCCCATCCCGTTTCACGAACAATGCCCGGCAGTCCACCGCGCCCTTGTACCCCCCGCCGACGTAGTCAATGTGCAGATCGGCCTGCGCCCGGTCGCCAGTCAGCGTACGCAAGGTCACAGCGGTGTCATAGACTTTGGCCGGGCGGCGTCTCAAGTCGGCGGCCCAGCGCTGGGTTTCATGCAGCAGTGTCGGATTGGCCGGATCAACGGTGGACAGCAGGGCATCCGCGTCCCCGGCGACGATGGCCTCCTGCCGGCGGGCGACGAGGGCCTCGATGTCCGCTTTCGCCTGGCGGGCGGGTTGCAGCACGTCGGACTGCCAGGCGGCGGTGAACTCGGCGCTAGTCATGTCCAGGGCCTGGCGGAAGGCGGCCTCGCCGTCGCCGGTGCGTGCCCAGTTCTCCCCCAGCGTGCGAATCGCGTCCCAGCCGTATTTGTCTAACAGATAGGCGGTCATGCTGCGCGCCTGGCTGCGCAAGAGATTAGCTTCCTCAACGCTGACTGAGTCCAGTGGCGGGAAGGTTCCGGCCAGTGGCAGCGTGGCCGTCGTAGTGAGCAGGGGCATAATGCCCGCATCGTCCGCGTCCTGTCCTTCCAGAGCCAGCGGCAGACCCTCGCGCAACCAGGGCAACGCGCCGGCGGGCAGCCCCGTCTGATTCAGCGCCAGTTGAGTCACCACGGTGGTGATAGGCGTGCTGGCCGCTACCCACGCCGTCCGCCCGGAGGGGATCCAGGGTGTGCCCTGGGGCGCGGTTGGCCGCGTGAGGTGGCCCAGCACTTCGGCCCTGGGGAAGAGCAGCACGCGCATATCGATCTGCGGGGGTAGACCGAGTTTCTCGATCAGGAAGAGGTAAATTCCATCGGCGGATTCCGCCCATTTCTCAGTATTCGCTGCTGAAAGATGACCGACGGAGAAATACTCGCTCTGCACGGTCTCCACGGCCAGGCCCGCGTATCGCCACTGCCCCTCGCGGTGCACGAATCGCGCCGGAAAGCTGGTGCGTGTTGCCTGAGACTCATCGCTCCAGCGGTAGCGCAGGTGCAAAGTGGCGATGGCCTCCTCGCGGCCCATCAGGATGCGCTCTCCGGTCAACTCAAATTCCTCTAGCGGACGAGAATGCATTGCGGCGAACCAGGCAGCCTGCTGGGCCAAAAAATCGCCATCGGTGGCGTCCACCAGGGCGACGTAGCCGGTCGCGTCATTCTGGATCACAGCCTCAGCCATACGAGCGATGGCCCGTTCGACGTCCACCTGGGCTTCGCTGAGGGCCAGCAGCGTGTGGGCACTCAGTATACCGACAGCGCGCAGCTTCTCCGGCACGATATTGGCTGGCACGTCCGCAGCCGTGTGGTAGGTCGGGTCGTTAGTACGGTCAAACCAGATGAGCAGCGAGGCGGGGATACCCGCCCTTTGGAAAGGCACGTGGTCGCTGCCGCCGCCGTCCGTGACGGTAGTGGTGATGCCCAGGATGCTCGCGCTGACGGTCAGTTGGTCGGCCAGTAATCCTGTGCCCCCAATGTGCAGCGTATCCCCTTCGCCCGCGCCGACCATGTCCAGTTGCAGCATGGCTACGGTACTGGTCAGTGGGTAGCGAGGATGCTCGACGTAGTATTGTGAGCCTAGCAACCCTTGCTCCTCGGCATCCCAGGCAGCGAAGAGTACAGTTCGCTGCGGGACGTACCCCTGCGCCTGCCACAGGCGGGCCACCTCTAGCAGCACGCTCACGCCGGAGGCGTTGTCGTTGGCTCCGGCGAAAATCGCCCCGTCCGGAGCCTGGCCCAGGTGATCGTAGTGCCCGCCGAGGATGACCACCTCATCGCGGGCAGCCGGGTCGCGGCCGGGCAGCACGCCGAGCACATTACGCGCCGGGGCATCTGCTTCTTCCACCAGGGACGCGCTCATGCGGGCACGGGTGGCCAGTGGAAAGGAGAGGTATTGGATGGTGAGGTCATCCAGGGTGTAGTCACTACCGGTCAACAGGGCCTCGGCCACCGTTGGACTGACCTCAAAGGCGGGGAAGGTCTCCGCCACCCAACTCAATTCGCGGAAACTGCGGCTCATCGCCAGCCGGGAGGCGTCGTCGGCGATCAGCAGCAGACCGCCCACTTGATGCTCGATGGCCTGGCGGTAGATTTCCTGGCCGGGGTAAGCCCGGCACAGTGCCACCTTGTCCACCACGTCCTGGCCCTGGAAGTCCTCTCGCCGGCAGCGGTTGAGCCAGACCACTTCCCCCTCGGCCTCTCCCCCGCCGGCGTAACCGCCCCACAGGGGACGAAAGTCCACGCGGTAGGTGTAGGAGATGACCGTGCCGTCGGGAGCGATGACCTCCAGCGTGGGCACGCTGGTCCACTGGCCGAAGGGCACGGTGAGGTTCTGGAAGTACGTTCCATCGTCGCCGGCGGGTTGCAGCCCGTATTCGGCGAAGCGGGCGGCGATGTATTCTGCTGCGGCCTGCCCGCCAGGCGTGCCCGGTTGACGGCCGGCGAACTCCGGCCCGGCCAGTGTCTCGATGTGGGTGAAGGCTTCCTCGACGTCGAAGGCCAGGGCCATGGCGACGAGGTCGCCTTCCCGCACCAATTGTCCCGGTTCGCGCAC
>QMOE01000638.1 GCA_003648125.1 Chloroflexota bacterium | reverse complement strand
ACCCAAGCGCCCCGAAATATTGAGATGATACCATAACTGCCTGGATGCGATTGCCCTACCCGCTCCGTCGCCGGCGGGTGGACTTTTTCTTCCGGCGCAGAGTACCGCCCCGATAGGCCGGCGCCAAGATAGCAAAAGGGGTGCAGCGACTCACATCCAACATACGCGTCGCCAGGCGGGGATCAAGCTCCTCGATAGGAGTGGCAGTGGTGATAATGGTCGGCAGTTGAGCGTTATAACGATAATCGAAAATCTGGTACAACTTTTCCCGCGCCCACGGCGTGGCAGATTCAGTCCCCAAATCGTCGAGAATCAAAAGCGAGGTACGACGCACCTCGTCAAACTGCTGATAAAAAGTAATCGTGCTCTGAGGATTAAAGGTGGCACGGAGATGATCCAGCAAATCGGGGACAACGACGAACAGCGCGGGGTGACCATGCTCCACGCGGTAGTTGGCGATGGCAGCGGCCAGGTGCGTCTTGCCGCAGCCAAAAGTGCCGGTAAAGACAAACCAATCACGGGGGTTCTCGGCGAAACCACGCGCGACGTCAAAAGCACGTTTGAGATTATCCGCCTCGCGGGCCAGTTCCCCCTTGCGCAAATCAAAGGTCTCAAAAGTCTGCCGAGCGTGCAGGCTTAGGCTGCTCAAATCCGACTGATCCTGCGCCACGCCGGCCCGCCGGTAGTCGGGGGCGGTGATGGAAACGATGCGGGTCAGATCGGGGTCAGCCAGGCGGGAGCGGAGACGCAAGGGAATTTCTTCCAACTCGCGGTTGGTGGTAATGACCGTGGGCAACTTGGCGTTATAACGATAGTTAAAAATCTGGAACAGTTTCTCCTGTGCCCAGGGAGTGCTGCTCTCCGTGCCCAGATCGTCGAGGATGAGAACAGAAGTAGCGCGCACGTCCTCAAAGCGAGTGTCGTATTCGACGGAACTGGAAGGGGCAAAGGTAGCACGGAGATGATCCAGCAAATCTGGGACAGTGATAAAGAGCACCGGCTGACCGCGCTCGACGCAAGTGTTGGCGATAGCGGCGGCCAGGTGAGTCTTGCCGCAACCATAGCCGCCCTTTAACATCAGCCATCCTTCTGGCTTCTCGGCAAAAGTCCGGGCCTCGTCATAAGCCCAGCGCAGATTGGCCTGCTTATCGGGCAAGAGACCAGGCCCCTCCGAGATAAAAGTCTCAAAAGTCATCCGAGACAAGATTTCCAAGTCGCTCAACGCGCGCAGCACGACCACGCGCTGCTCGGCCAGTTCGGCCAGGCGGCAAGTGCAAGGAACGAGTTGTCCAAAGTCAGGATGTCCCACAGGCACGTCAGCCCGCAGGTAACCTAGCCCCCCGCAAAGCGGGCAAACCCCTCCCGCTTCCTGCTCAGTGTTCGATGTAATCACCATATTTCCCTTCGATATAACGCCGCCGGGACGCTTCAGGAGTGCGACGACCATCATCCCGCCCCTCGGTGCGCCAGCGCTCCAGAATAGCGCGGATGTACTTCCAACTGCGCTTGTTCAACGATACCGCCTCGCGGAACGCATCCTCGATCCACTCGGCCGGATACTCTTGCTCCGCCTCGCGCAGTTCATCGGCGATGAGTGGAGTGAGCAGGCCCACGTTCGCCTCGTACAAAGCAAACACGTTGGGCCGCGCAGCCGATTCAAGTTCGTCGGGCCAGCCGCCGCGCTCGATGGCTTTCACCGCCGCGCGCCCCTTGGGCGTGTTGGCAAAGTAAACCGTCTCGCTCGCCCCAGCGATGGTCGTCTCGACCTGCAACAGCGTCCCTCGTTCGACGGCCCGCTCTAACGCGCCACTCAGGGCCTCCGCGGGGGCGCGGCCCAGGCCGGAGAGGAGCACCCGGTCGGAAGATACGTCAGCACGGCGCAGGTAACGCACCTTACCCCGCTGCTGCCCCAGCCGCCACAGGACGTGCAGCGTGAGTTTCAGTTCGGCCAAGTCGTCAACGATGGGAACGATCTCGGTAAAGACCTGTTCCGGGATACTCGCGCTGCCGACTTTGCCGGAGGGGAACCCGCTAAAGGTTTGCATCAACGCCTGACGAGGCAAGATACTATCTTACCCTACGCCTCCCCAGCAGCGGCGCCCGATACAGTCTGCCACAGGGCAACGATGAGGCAAACAATGGCGAGCATGTCGAAAACGCTACAGCAGCAACCCACGCTGGTGTTGACCAGCACAAACTGGCGCATTCCTGTCTGCCGGGCCAGAAACCTGATCAGCGGGGCCTTGCCAAAACTGACCAGGTCAACAATGAACAACACGCCAAAGCCTGCCAGGGCCAGAATAGCCGGCGTTCCACGGTGACGTACAAGCAAGAAATTGCCACCACGACACCCGCCAGGTGAACCAACAAGATCGGCAACACGGGAAGAATTGTGATATACCATTCCATCTTTACACCTCCTGAGAGATTTACGAGCTATATCGTTATTCTACACACAATATCCAGTCTAGGCAAATCGCAGAGTGTCCGTCAAATTTTTGCGCCTGGTGGCGGATCTTGCCTGGGAGCGCTCCGTGACGCGCGAGAAAATGACACGCACCCGTTTTTGCGAGTGACAAATTTGGGTAGTCTCCCCCAACCGTGTTGGT
>QMOE01000637.1 GCA_003648125.1 Chloroflexota bacterium | reverse complement strand
TAGTTGCCCGCGAATTTATTCGCTGGGCTTTTAATGTGCCATTGTCAAACTACCCATCACCCAATGCAACGGCTCTCAGCAACAGCCGCTGGCGGTGATAATGCGCGAACGCTTCCCCCATCCCCAGTACCTCTAACACCGCCTCGGCGCGGGCGGTGGCCCCCGCGCGGGCCGCCAGTTGCATTCCCAGCACCACCTCGCCCTCCCCCGCCCGTTCCAGCCACAGCCGCTCAATCAGTGGGCGCAGGTCGTACTGCCGTCCGCGCCGTTCGTGCGCCAGTTCCGGCGCTGCCATCACCTGCTCAATGCGCACCTGGACCACTTCCGCCGGTTCGCTCCACTCGACCGTCACGTGGTATTCTGCCGCCACGATCTGTGCCGGCAGCGATGGCTCCTTCAATATCACCTGGCGCACCTGGCTGACCAGCAGCCCGTCGGGCAACACCGGCGCCAATGCTCTGGCGAAATTCTCCACCGGCAGCGACTCATCCAGCCAGATGTCCAGCAACTCGGCCCCGCCGGTGTGCCCTAGCGGCAAGGCGGCCGCCAGTTGCAGTTTGGGCCGGGGGTTAAAGCCGCCAGAGTAGGCCAGAGGCAACCTGGCCCGGCGCAAGGTGCGCTCCCACACCCGCACCAGGTCCAGGTGCGAAGTGTAGGCCAACACCCCGCCTTTAGAGAACGTAACCCGTAGTCTCATCACGTTTCAGATTCAGTAGATCCAATTTTGCTCGGCCTGGATCGCCAGATCCATGCCAAGAGTTGGGGTTGTCGGTGCGCAGGATACAGATTCTGGTCAAGTTCGTCTATGGTATAACGGTATCGGCGCGCCGAGATCAACTTGGAAGACTTTGGCACCACAGATTTCTTCTCAGCCGGTAGGTCTGCTGAAACCACAAATATCTCTGGACTATATCACAGAATAGGGAACCACCCCAAGTCGTTTCAATTGCGGGATCAAACCTTCTTGCCGAGGCACGTAACGTCCCAAAATCATTGCCTAACCTGCGGGAGGGTGAGCGGTGTCGGATAATGAATCCTGCAACAACCGCGCTCATCAGACGACGACGATGCGCGTGCCCTCTCCAGGAGCGGCACTCACCTTGCATTCGCCATAAGGCGCTACCGGCTCGGCCCAGCGGAAGATCCACTGGGCTGCCTGGTTGGTCACGTTCACGCAGCCGTGGCTGTGCCGCCGGACGAAATCGTTGTGCCAGTAGGTGCCGTGGATGGCGACGGTTGACCAGGTGAAATAGACCGGGAAGGCCACCCCCGGCAGGTCATAGTAGCCATCTCCGCTCCCACCGGTCATACGACTGGTGTGGCGCTTGTAAAGCACGCGATGCTCTCCGCGTGGCGTTGCCGTCCCAGACAGACCCGACGCAATCCCTGTGTGGAAGACGGCCGTCTCCCCGTTAAAACAGGTCAACGTCTGCGCGTCAATGCTGATCTCCATCCACTTGTCGGGGTGCCCGGGTGAGATGGGGGCCATCTCCTCGGGCGGGATGCGGCGCACGGCCCAGGCTGGCACGTAGGGCCCGGGTGAGTAGGTGATGCCCTCCTTGAGTTGATACCACCAGTTGCCGTCATCATCCGCCACAGCGCCGACGACGCGGTAGATGGTGCCGTAGTAAAGTTTGTACGCCACGTAACGGCTGGCGGGCCGCCAGCGCGCCTCGGCGATGGGCACGCAGACCTGGGACCAGAAACCCGGCTCGGCCACCTCGGCGACGATTTCTCCACTAGGGGTGTTCTCCACGAGTTGCACGTAGCCACTGTGAATGAATCCCTCGTCAGTCTGGTACCATACGGGATTGTTGGGCCAGGGGGGGACGCCGACGACAACGGAATAGAGCGGGATGATTTCGTCGCGCCCCTTTGAAACCACCCATTCGGCTTTCGGGGAGGGCTCACTGCGCACGGCCTGACGCCACCAGGTAGCAATGCGCCCTAGCGAAGCCGGCGGCGCTTCGGGTGTCGGGTGCTCATCAGGCAGATCGGGCATGGTGAGACGCGGCATAGTCAGACAGGCCACGGCGGCGCCGGTGTATCGTAGAAACTCGCGGCGGTTCATCTTTGGCATTTCTTTCTCCTCGCCTGCTGGAAAGCAAAACGTTTCGTAACTGCTCAGCCATCCCCAGGCAGAGCGTTGAAACATATTCTTTAGGACGCAGATGAACGCTGATAAACGCTGATTTTTTGATCTTGTCTGCGAAAATCTGCGTGAATCTGCGTCCGATTCCGAGTTCGGCGGAGTGGCCGAGTAGTCCCGTTTGCCGTAACAAAAGGGACACAGAACTGGCGATTTGCTCCAAGATCGTGGCGGGGCAATGGCTGCGTGTGACTTTTATCAGCGGCCAAGAGGGAATAAAAAGCAACACCCCTACTCGGCAGGACCCCCAAATCCCTGCAATCCTTGTAACCACAAAAGTGGTGGCTGACCCGGGGGGCAAATTTAGACAGCCTCGAGTAGAGATGTTACGTATCATCTCAATATTCTGGGGCACTTTTAACGTAGCCGCGCTTTCCATAGCGCGTTATGCCCGCGAGGTATGGAAACCTCGGCTACATTGCCCCACTTTATTGAGCAGATACGATGTTACTTCTTGGCTA
>QMOE01000636.1 GCA_003648125.1 Chloroflexota bacterium | reverse complement strand
TCATCTAACCACAGAAACACAGAGGACACGAGAAAATTTGATGTTTAGTTCAAGAAAATTTCACTTTGCGCGCCAAAAAGTTAATTTTTTCAAGGCCAAGTTTAAAATCTCTGTGTTCTTTGTGTCTCTGTGGTGAATTCCTAGTTTTTTCAGTAGAGTCAATTATAGATTACGCTAATCGAGCCAGCAAGATACCAAGCTCGTACAGTAATAGAAAAGGGCCCATCACCAGCAGCATATTGACCGGGTCAACGGTGGGGGTAATGATGGCCGCGCCAGCAGCCGCGCCGACGATGACAATACGCCGCGACTTGGCGAACCCCTGCGGGGTGACGACCCCCAACTTGGTCAGGAAGAACATCACCAACGGCGTCTCAAAAATGAGGCCGGCCCAGACCAGGATGTTGCTGACAAAAGACATGTAATAATTAATCGAATAGTGATGTTCGACAATGTCACCCAAAAATCCATTAAGGAAAGGAATCGCTGCCGGTAGCAGCACCATAGCAGCGAAAACTACGCCGGCGGCAAAACAGAGCGAGGCGGCCGGCGCACCGATGATCACATACCGCTTTTCGTTGGGCATCAAACCGGGGGCTGCGAACTGGAACATTTGGTACATAATGACCGGCATAGCAAGCACGATGCCAACCACAACGGCGACTTTGAAGTAGACAGCCGGGCCTTCGGTGGGGGATAGGGCCTGGGGTAAATTGCCCTCAAGGGGAATGATCAACATCTTGAGGATACGCTCGGCCACGGCCATACCCGCCAGCACGCCGATGAGCAAGGCGATGACCACCTTGATCAACCGCTGCCGCAACTCCTCCAGGTGTTTGAAAAGCGTCATGCCAGCTTTGCTTGTCCTATCTTCCATGTGACGCTTTTTGCTCCCCCTTCACAACGCCATCTACGTCTGCGGCAATCTCGTCCACAGCTCGGCGCGTATCGCGCCCGAGAGCCTTGATCTCAGCTGAAAGATTAGCAATGGGATCCTGCTCTTGTACAAGTCCCCCGTCCACCGTCTGGCGCACATCTCGCTCGGCAGCCTGCATTTCAGTCTGGATGGTGCCCATAAACTCGTTCGACATTTTACGCACTTGGGCGGTGATGCGTCCAAGTGTGCGAACGATCTCTACCATACGCTTGGGCCCGACCATCAGGATGGCAATGACCAGAATGACCGATAATTCCCAAGGCCCTACGTTCAAGAAATTCATTGCTTTTTCTCTGCCAGGCCTCTGACCGCTTGCGCGATGGCTTTTTTATGCTCCACCAAAGTACCCAGCACACCATTCACAAAGCGCGGCGCGCTGTCGGAGCCAAAGGTCTTGGCCAACTCGACCGCCTCGTTGATGACCACTTTGACCGGTGTACTGCCATCCACGGCAAACTCGAAAAGCGCCATGCGCAAAACGTTGCGGTCTATGTAAGCCATCTGCTCCAAAGGCCATTCAGGAGCGTGGCTGTGAATAAAAGTGTCCAGCACAGATTGATACTTGAGCACACCGTTCACCAGGTGGCGAACGAACCTCGTGCCACTTTCCGGCAGCCGGCTCTCGCTCAATCGGCGCTCCAGCACAATACCCGGAGCATGGTGAGCGCAATCAATTTCATACAACGCCTGCAGCGCCAAGACGCGAGATTGATGCCGTACCTTCACTCCTCTGCCCTCGTCACGCCGCCCCAGAGGGGCAAGTCACGTCCTCGATATGCACGTCAACAGATTGAACTTGCATGCCAACCATGTCCTGAATTGCGCGAGTGACTTGTGCCTGAATCTGGTGGCTGACGCCCAACATATTGACATCTGGATCGGTCACAACGTGCAACTCTACACGCACGCTGTTCCCGGTGACCTCTAGCTTTACGCCATCCTGCCGTAAAAGTCGCCTCACGCCCTGAGGTGAAACCAAACGAGCCACCCCTGGCACGGCCAAGGCCGTGAGGCGGGCGATAGTCTCCAGCACTTGCGGCGCGACAGTGATTTTGCCAATTTGCGGTTGATCTTGCATTTTCATTTTCCCCCTAACTAGATCATTCGCTACATCACCAGCCCACCGTCCACCGTCAATATCTCGCCGGTGATGAAGGAAGCCTCGTCGGAAGCGAAGAAGGCGACGACGTTGGCTATTTCTTCGGGCTTTCCCATACGTCTCAACGGCGTGGCCTCGATCAATTTCTGCTTCAACTCCTCCGGCAGATCAGCGGTCAGATCGGTGGGGATAAAGCCCGGCGCGACAGCATTCACGGTGATGCTGCGGGGGCCTAACTCTTTAGCCAGGCTCTTGGTAAAACCAATGATTCCCGCTTTAGAAGCGGCATAATTGGTCTGCCCGCCCTGCCCCGTAATGCCGGAGACAGAGCTGATGCTGATGATACGTCCCCAGCGCTGGCGTACCATCGGCCGGGCGGCGGCCTTGCAACAATTGAACACACTCTTGAGGTTGATGCGCAGGACAGTGTCCCAATCATCCTCTTTCATCAACATCAATAGTTGGTCGCGGGTGGTGCCGGCGTTGTTGACCAGGATATCAATGCGCCCAAACTTATCCAACGCCGCCTTGATCAATCCCGCCGCTTGTTCAAAATCAGCGACGTCAGCCTGGACCGC
>QMOE01000635.1 GCA_003648125.1 Chloroflexota bacterium | reverse complement strand
TTTGACCGACAGGCGATAGGAGCGTGCCAGTGCCGCCCGATCCTCCGCTGCCTGGCGCGACATCACCGGGAAGAGGGCAAAGGTGAAAAAGGCCGGGATGATGTTGAGCGCATCCACCCATTTGCGTGCGGCGTCGTACCAGCCCACCACTGCGTCACCCTGCCAGTGTTGTAGGAGTAACACGTTGATACCGGGGAAGAGCATCTGCAACAGCAGCGAGGCCATCAGCGGCCAACCTTCGGTCAACATTGTGCGAATGGCAAATAGCGAATGGCGAATGGCGGACGATCTTTGAGCGCGAGGAAGATTAGGCCAAATCAGACGCCGCGCCAGGAGCGCCAGGATCGTCAGTGTCGCCACGTTGGTTAAAATTGAGGCTCCCGCCAGTCCGATAACCCCCATCCCGCCCACCAGCACCAGCACCCCCAACGTCACCTTGATGATGGTGGTCGCGGTCTGGATGGCAGCAGGGTACTCGTGTTTCTCACAGGCGCGGAAGAGCGACGCCAGCCCGTTGGCCACGCTGCCCGGCAAAAGCCCGGCGTAGAGAAGCACGACTGCCCACGCTGTCTCTGCGGCCAACGGCCCGACAAACGCTTGCCACCCCCAGAGAAAAAGCACGAGCAGCGGCGCCGCTGCGCCGACCAGGAGCAGCCGCAGAACGGTGGTGTTGGCAAAGAGACGCCTGGCCTGCTCTTTGTCGCGGGCCACCTCCCGCATGAGGTACACATCGAGCCCAAAATTGGTCAGGATGTCGAACCAGGCAAAGATGGCGATGGCGATGGCATACTGGCCGTTCCCCACCGGCCCCAGGACGCGAGCCATCAACGCGGCGAAGGCCAAGTCAATGGCCCGGTTGAACAGGTTGAGGATGATGGGGGCGATAGAGTTTTTTGCCACCCGCCGGACGGTGCTGGCGTCATCCTCTTCCCGGTAGAAAAAGCGCCACAGGTAAAGTCCCGCCAGGAACAGAATCATCATCCCGGCGATAAAGGTGATGAACGCGCCGACTTTCACGCTGTCGGGGCTGTATTTGAAGCGCACCGTCCACGCGCCCGGCTCTTTTAACAACACGCCCCGAAAGTTACCGTTCACCCGATAGATGAGGACTTGCTGCTCGGCATCCTGACCGCCCCCCCGCGGACGCACGAACGCCTTCCAGCCAGGGAAATATGTGTCGGCCAAGATCAGCCAACTCGGCTCGGTAACTTGTGCGTCCACCTCGACCTCGTTGCCGGTGTAGCGCGTCACCTGTTGGCCGGTAGCCGCGCCAGGCTGTGGGGCATAGAAATCGAGTGGATACATACCGAGATCAAGGATCACGTAATTGCGCGGGTCGTGATCCTGCACCACACCCCTCAAATCGTCCGTCTCCATCGCCGCCGAGAATGGCAACGTCCAAGCCCGTGGCATCGCGCCCAGGTTCTCGTACACTCGCACTGCCTCGTCTTGGTAGACCAACCGGTACTTGGGGTTGGGGATCTCTACCTCGGTGATGATGTACTTGACGTTCAGCAGGTCGGTGAGGGGACTGTCAAGGCTCGACCACTCGCTGAAGGAGGCGATTTGGTTGTACTGTAGTTCGTCCTGCTCCTCGATGAGCGCCATATAGTCGGCATACTGGCGGGAAAAAATCGAGTCGTACCCGGCGACCGTCTGCAAGTCGTAGAACATGCCCACGTTGGGATTCATTGTCTTGGTGGTGCCAGGCGGGGTAAAGGTAGCATAACGCCAGAGGGAGGTGTCCTGCTGCAGGAATTCGACCACCGGCGGAGTATAGTCGAGCAAGGCCGGGTCCACGGCCGGATTAAAGCCCGCGCCAAAGGTGACGAAATCGAGCACCAGCAGCCCCACCGCCAGAAACTCGAACACTGGCCGGCGACGGACAAAGATTGGGCAGCGACTCACGCGCAGGACGATGCCGGTCGCCGTCAGCAGCAGACCAAAGAGCACAGCCCACTTGAACTCGTAAGAGTAAAAAGCGCGATGGTCAGGAAACGCGGCGGGGGCCTTTGCCAGCGATAGAAAGACGCGCTCCACCAGCGGTTCGATCCGGGTGAAAAAGACCCGGCTGAGGGCCAGTCCGATCAGAGTGGCGAGCCCGCCCCAGGCAGCGAGACTGGCAAGAACAGAGAGCAATGACGGAGAGGTGTTGAGCAAGAACAAATTGCGAATAACGAATAACGAATTGCGAGTTGCCTCTGGCTTCCTGCTTCCTGCTTTCTCATCCGGCAATCGTTTTCGGTTTTCGATGAGCACATTCACCCCAAAGCCCGCCAGTATGGCAACGGACAGCGTGAGCGGGAACACCCAGCGGAAGGGGGAGTGAGACTGGCTGATAAAGGGCAGCGCGTAGACGAGGGCGTAGAGCGGCGTGCCAAAGATGCAGCCGAGGGAAAAGAGGGAGAGAAGGGTGAAGAAAGGAATATGCGGATGGCGGAACCAATCAATCAACCTACTGCTGATTTGCTGATTTGCCGATTTGCCGATTTGCCGATTTGCCAACACTGCGATGAGCGCCAGGCACAGCGGCAGGAGACCCAGGTAGGCGCCACCCTCGACATAGTTCTTGATGCCCCAATCGGGGTTGAGGATCGGCTCCCCGTAAGAGTTCGT
>QMOE01000634.1 GCA_003648125.1 Chloroflexota bacterium | reverse complement strand
GGCGAATTTGGCCCTACATGGGCCGCGCCGTGGTTTCGATACGGCCTAAAGGCCTACTCAACCGACGGCGCTCAATTGCACCGCATTGATTTTGGTTGCCTCTAAAGTAAATGAAACACACCCGTATGATTTCTATGGACATAGTCGGCGAACTACTGGAGAGGGCAGAAGTTCAGGGCTATCTGACCACTGACGATATTCTAGACCAATTGCCGGAGGCCGAGGAAACCCTGGAGCAACTGGAGGAAGTTTTTATCTTGTTGCATGAGGCAGGGATCGAAGTATACGACGACAATGTGAATGTGGCGAAGCAAAAGCAATCGCTGTGCGTTCAAGCCGACACATACGAGGCAGAGGCAGATGAAGGCTACGACCTGAGTGGGATATCCAGCAGCGATACGGTGGGTCTGTATCTCAAAGAGATGGCCCGCGTACCTCTCTTGACGATCGAAGAAGAGGTGCGGCTGGCTAAGGCTATTGAGGCTGCCCGTGACGCTCAGGATATTTTGCAGAACGATGGCTCTAACCCGAATCTGCGCCGGCAACTCGAACAGCAAATCGAGATTGGGTTTGGCGCCCGCGAGCACCTGATCAAGGCTAACACCCGGTTGGTGGTCAGTATTGCCAAAAAGTACATGGGGCGTGGCGTCCCGTTCCTGGATTTGATCCAGGAGGGCAACCTGGGTCTGATGAAGGCCGTGGAAAAATTCGACTACAACCGGGGATACCGCTTCAGCACTTATGCCACGTGGTGGATCAGGCAAACGATCACACGGGCGATTGCTGATCTGGGACGCACGATCCGCGTGCCGGTTCACATGTCAGATCGCATCCGGCGGCTCTATAACGTAGCCCGGCATCTCGAGCAGGAGTATGGACGCCGCCCAACGGCAGAGGAGATCGCGGTCGAGTTGGACGTAGAACCGCGCAAGGTGCAATGGATGCTGAGAGTTTCGTGGCGGCCGATGAGTCTGGAGCGGCCCGTGGGCGAGGACGAGGACAGCGAGTTGGGAAACTTTGTCGAGGACGATACGACCCCTACCCCGACACAGGATGCATACCAGAACCTGCTCGGCGAAAAAATTGACGAGATGCTGTCCACGTTAAGCCCGCGCGAGGCGCGTATCCTGAAACTGCGCTTTGGTCTCATCAACGGGTGCAGTTACACGCTCGAAGAAGTTGGACGCAAGTTTGGGCTGACCCGAGAGCGCATTCGGCAGATTGAGGGCAAGGCACTGCGCCGGTTGCGCCATCCTAGCCGCAGCCGCCAGTTGCGGGATTATCTGAGTTAGAGCTATGAAAATGTCACCCCGTCGCTTTGTGATGATCATGATGATGCGCAGCCTGCCGGGGCGGGCCGGGGAGGAGGCTCTCGGCCCGCGATAGACCGTCGCGCGCTCACGGTCTCGTGGCAAAACACCGCCAGCCTCGCTGGCGGTGTTCGTTTATCATATCCTGTGCTAAAATACACATTACCCTGAGGAGGAACACCAATGGCAGAACATATACTCGTCGCCATCGCCTGGCCCTACGCCAGTGCCAATATCCACGCCGGCAACGTCACCGGCTCCCATCTCCCCGGAGATATCTATGCCCGCTACCATCGCCTGGCCGGCGATCACGTGCTGATGGTCTCCGGCTCCGACTCACACGGCACCCCCGTCACCGTGGTCGCCGATCAAGAGGGCCAGTCGCCTCGCCAGGTCTTTGAGCGCTTCCATCACGACTTTCTGGAACTGTTCCAGCGCCTGGGCATCAGTTACGACCTGTTCACCCACACCGACACGGAGAACCACCATCGCGTCTCGCAAGACTTTTTCCTGGCACTGCTGGAGAGAGGCTATCTCTACAAGCAAGTACAGGAACAGATGTACTCGGAGAAGCAGAAACGTTTTCTGCCCGACCGTTACGTCGAGGGCACCTGCCCAGTATGCGGATACGAAGGCGCGCGCGGCGATCAATGTGATCACTGCAACACGCTGCTCGACCCAAAGGACTTGATCAACCCGCGCAGCAAGATGGACGGCAGCACGCCGGTGCTCCGCAAGACGGAGCACTTTTTTCTCGATTTACCCAAATTGGCCGAGATGGGCCTGGCCGATTGGCTCCAGCAGGGCAAGGAACACTGGCGGCCCAACGTGATCAACTTTGCCCGCAACTATGTAGGCGAGGGATTGCGAGGGAGGCCCATCACCCGCGATCTGGCGTGGGGTATCCCGGTGCCCGTGCCGGAATGGGAGGATAAATGTCTTTACGTCTGGTTCGAGGCTGTCATTGGCTACTTCTCTGCTAGCCGGGAGTGGGCGCACGATCAAGGTCAGCCGGAAGCGTGGAAGGATTGGTGGTACGATCCGGCGGCCAAAACATCCTACTTTGTCGGCAAGGACAACATCCCCTTTCACGCCGTCATCTGGCCGGCGGAACTGATGGGGGTGGCGCGGCTCTACGAGGACGACCCGGCTAAAAAGCTCAATCTGCCCTACGACGTACCGGCCAACGAGTTCATGAACCTGGAGGGGCATAAAATCTCCGGCAGCCGCAACTGGGCCGTGTGGATGGACGAGGCGCTCGACCGGTACGACCCCGACGCATTACGCTACTACCTGACGGTGGCGAT
>QMOE01000633.1 GCA_003648125.1 Chloroflexota bacterium | reverse complement strand
CGGCAGCGAGTTGATGTTGACCAGTGCCCAGCCCATGCCCCCGATCACCAGGATGGGCCAGATCAGGGTCGCGTTGCGCAGGAAAAAGTTTGCCAACAGCAACAGGCCAAAGATCGCCAGCCCAGAGACAATTGTCCGCCGCCGCCCAAAGCGGGCCGCGATGTAGCCGGCCGGAATCGCAAAAGCGAGGAAAGCCAGCGACGCCACGCCCATCAGCAACGGGGCTGTGCCGGTGGACATTCCCAACTCGCTCACCGCGTAGGATGAGAGGAACGTCTCGACGGCGTTGTAGCCGACGAACCAGGCAAAAATCGCGCCCATCAGAAAAGCCAGGCTGCGGCGAGCCTCTGGCGAGACCCGCTTGATGCTTCGTAGCACGCCCAACCCCTCCTCCTCGTGGGCCGCGGACTCGAACTCGCGCGGCTCTTTGATGAAAAAGAACAGCATCAGCACCGCGATTACCATCAGCACGCCGCCAAAGGCAAAGGGCGTCATGCGCCCCATGCTATAGAGGAAGCCGCTGCCCAGCGTGGCGACCACCGTGCCCAGGCCGCCCATCAGGTTGATGACGCCGTTCGCCTGCGAGCGGAGCGGGCTGGGGGTCAGATCGGGCATGAGCGTGATGACGGGGGTGCGGAATCCGGCCATCGCCAGCAAAAAGATGCCGATGGCGAGCATAAAGAGCGCCAACGGCGTCCCCAGGTGGTCCACCTGGCCGCTCAGTTCGGGCGGGATCATCTGCACCGCCACGGGGATCAGCATAAAAGCCACGATTGAGATGGGAGCGAGCACGAGGATGAATGGCATGCGGCGGCCAAAGCGGGTCCAGATGCGGTCGGACCAGAGGCCGATCAGCGGCAGCAGGAACAGGGCGGCGATATTGTCCAGCGTCATGATCACGCCGGTCAGCCCCGCGCCCAGGCCGAACCCCACCTCCCCTGGCGCATTGAACGTCGGGCTGCCCGCTTGCAGATAGATGGGCACGTAGGCGTTGTAAAGCGTCCACATCACGCTGATGCCAAAGAATCCAAAGCCGATGAGAAAGGTCTTTTTATAGTCCAGTTTCACTGTGCGCCTCCTATGTGAGAAGATGTAAGAGTATAGCATCAGTTTCAGAGCAGCGCAAATGCGCGCCGGAGGCTGTTTGACTTGTCGGGATATGAGATGCATGGTAGAATTGCTGCACATCAGGCGACGTAGCCAAGTGGTAAGGCAGGGGTCTGCAAAACCCTTATTCGTCGGTTCAATTCCGACCGTCGCCTCCTGAACATAGCACCTTGAGCGACGGGCAGCACGGATGAGGCTGCCCGTGGTTACATACGGGGCGGTGGCGGAACGGTAGACGCCGTGGACTTAAAATCCTCTGTCCGCAAGGACGTGTGGGTTCGAATCCCACCCGCCCTATGAACGTAAATGCGTAAAACGTCATTTGGAGGCCAAGTAGCGTGAAAATTATTTTAACCCGTGATGTACCCGACCTGGGGCAAACCGGTGATGTCAAGAACGTCGCGGTTGGTTATGCCCGTAACTATTTGATTCCCCAAGGGTTGGCGGTCAAAGCTACCCCTGGCGCGGTGAAGGAATTTGAGCGCCATCGCGTGGCTGAGAGCCGTCGTGAGGAGCGGCTGGCGGAGTGGGCTGCGGCTCTCGCCGAGCGTTTGCGCGGCGTCACTTTGATTTTTGAGGCCAAAGCCGGTGAGACGGGCCGCCTCTATGGCTCCATCACTCACGCCGACATTGCCGAAGCGCTGGAGCGTGAGACCGGCGAAAAGTTTGACCGCCGCAAGCATATCCTCTCCGATCCGATCCGGGAGGTGGGCGAGCACGTCGTCTCCGTTCGTTTGATGGCAGATGTGGTGGTCGAGGTCAAGGCCGTGGTCAAGCCGGAGGGTGGCGAGTTGCCCGAGGCGGCCCCGATTGAATCTGTGGAAGAGCAGAGTGACTAGAGTCACTATGTAGCGCCGAAGGATCAGCGATGCAAACGCTAGGCGCGTACTTGCGCCAGGCACGTGAGGCCAGGGGAGAGACGCTAGAGCAGGCCGAGGAAGCCACTCACATCCGGTCACGCTTCCTGGAGGCATTGGAGGTCTGGGACCTGGCCGCTTTCCCCGGCGGCGACGTCCAGATACGTGGCTTTCTGCGCATCTATGCCCGCTACCTCGGCCTTCCCGCCGACGAGGTGCTGGCTCGCTACAAATCTGGAGGACAGCCCGCCGGTGCAGCGACCAGTGGCAAGCCCGTTCCTCCCCCCCGTCAACCCCCTGTGGTCACCTCTCGTCCGCGCTGGATGAGCGTCGAGAAACTGATTATCGCCAGCGTCCTGCTCATTCTTTTGTTGACCATTGGGGTGGGGGGCTGGTATTTAGTCAGCCAGAAATTCGGGGGCGGGAAAATATCTCCCCCCGCCACTACTGCGCTCGCATCGGAAGCAGACCTGTATCCCACTCTTACCCCCTCAACCGCTCAATCCTCGCCCCTTGCCGTCCCGACCATCCTGCCTAACCCAGGGGGTGGGGTGACTGTCACATTGGAGGCCACGGAGCACGTCTGGGCGCGGGTGGCTGTTGACGGCAACCTCGTTTTTGAAGGTATGCTGGCCCCGGATCAGGTAGAGACCTG
>QMOE01000632.1 GCA_003648125.1 Chloroflexota bacterium | reverse complement strand
GGCCACCCCATCGGCTGCTCCGGCGCGCGCGTGCTGGTGACGCTGATCTACGCCCTGCGCCAGCGGGGACTAACGCACGGTCTCGCCACGCTCTGCCTGGGCGGTGGTGAGGCGGTGGCGATGGCAATCGAGTTAGAGTAGTACCTTACCAGTGAAATTCTTGTACATTGAGCAAGAATTTTCGACAGGATTGACAAGATTTTTCCTCATCCTGTAAATCATGTAAATCTTGTCAAAAATCTTTTTGGTTCTGGCTTGTCCAGGTTAGGAGAAATCAAAATGAAAATCAAACACATCGCCGTTATCGGCGCGGGCACGATGGGCAACGGCATCGCCCAGGTCTGTGCCACATACGGCCACCAGGTCACTCTCATTGACATCGCGCCGGAACAACTGGAGCGGGCGACGGCCGCGATTACAAAGTCGGTGCAGAAACTACACAGCAAGGGCCGCCTGACCGACGAGCAACGGGAAGCAGCACTATCAAACATCACCACCGCCGGCGAGGTCGCCGCCGCTGCCCCAGCCGACATGGTCATTGAAGCGGCGGTGGAGCGGCTGGACATCAAACAGCAAATTTTCGCCCAACTGGACGAGTTGACCCACCCCGAGGTGATCCTGGCGAGCAACACCTCCTCCATCTCCCTCACCGAACTGGGCGCCGTCACTGGCCGGCCCGACAAAGTCATCGGCATGCACTTTATGAACCCGGTGCCGCTGATGAAGCTGGTCGAGGTCATCCGTGGGTTAGAGACCTCTGACGAAACGACCGCGGCCGTCGTCGCCCTGGCGGAAAAGCTGGGCAAGGTTCCGGTCGAGGCGCAGGACTATCCCGGCTTTATCTCCAACCGCATCCTCTGCCCGATGATCAACGAGGCCGTCTACGCCCTGATGGAGGGGGTCGGCACGGCGGAGGCGATTGACACGGTAATGAAGCTGGGGATGAATCACCCCATGGGGCCGTTGACGCTGGCCGACCTGATCGGCCTGGACATTGTGCTCAACGTGATGAACGTGCTCCAGGAAGGACTGGGCGATGACAAGTACCGCCCCTGCCCACTCCTAAAGCGCATGGTGGCCGCCGGGCGGCTGGGCCGCAAGACGGGTAAAGGGTTCTACACGTACAGGTAGCGCAGGCCGGAGGAAAAAATCGCAGTGGAAATCTGGCCTTATGTGACCAGTATAGGAATAGTCGCTGGTCTGGGACACCTGGCTCTCTTCCTGCTCATTCTATTCCGCCGCAACAAAACAATGGGAGAAAAGCTGGCTCTACTTTACCTGGGGCTTGGCTTGCTATGGGGGACAGCGGTGATCCTGACCGCCCCCATTTTTATCCCCGCCGTCACCGAACCGGCCAGCCGGCTTGTCCCTGTCTTTGTCACTGCGCTGGCTGTGACGCAATTTGTGCTGACCTGCTCTTTCCTGGAAATCTCCTGGCTTTCTACCGTAGCAGCCACTGGAGGTACGTGGACGGTCATCATGCTCATGGCGACCCTCTACTTTCTCGGCGTTCCCTCTCCCCCCATCCCGCTCTCCCAGGTAATCCAAGGCGGATGGGCGGTGATCACGGCGATTTTAACGGGATTGCTCACGATCACTCTCTCGCGCAGTCGTCTGGCACTCCACCGCAATCGTGCCCTGTATTGGTTGCTGACTACGATTCCCCTGACTGCCGGGCAAGCATTCAGCTTGCTGCCAAGCGGTCTACTGTGGGAACTGGGGATTCTCTTGCACCTCGTTGGTGCTGTCACTCTGGTCCGTGGGACAACGAGTTATTGGCTTCCTGACATCAAGGCGAAACTCCGTTCCCTTTTGCGCCTATTTCTCTTATTTGCCATCACGGTGATTCTACTCCTCATAGTGGTGCTAGGAGCAGAGCAACTCACTGACCAATTGCCCCTTTCTCATACCTCGTTGGTCATCCTCCTGGCGGTGGTCGCTGCCCTGATTTACTTACCCCTGTACCAATGGCTCCAACGACTGGTGAACCGCTTGCTGTGGGGAGTGGAATTCGATCCGGCCCAGATACTGCGCGAGTACAGCCAGACTATCGGCACAATCCTCAATCTTGACCAACTGGCGCACAAGGTAGTGCACACGGTAGCAGAGGTGCTGGGCGTGCAGCGGGGCGCGCTTCTAGTGATGACAGACACAGACACGGAAAAGCTGCGCTTGCAGCCAATATCGGGCCTGGGGAGAGTCTCCCAAGTGCCGGTGGAGCTTGAGCCTACCAGCCCCATCTTGGCGCGCATCCTTGAACAAAATACTCCCCTCTTCCAGTACGAGGTGGAGCAGCACCCCGGCTTACAGAAAGCGGCCCAGTGGGAGCAGGATTGGCTGCGAGAGTTGGAGATGGAGATCTACCTGCCCATCCGCTCCCAGGGGGACCTGACCGGCCTCTTGGCTCTAGGCCCTCAGGGGACCGGAGAGCCTTATGGCCCGCGCGCGGTCGAGTTCCTCTCCACCCTGGCCCAACAGACCGGCGTGGCGCTCCAGAATGCCCGTCTCTTTGAGAGCTTGCTCGACCGCAACGCTCGTATCACCGAGTTGAACGAGAGTCTGCGCACTGCCTACGAACGGCTGGAGCGCTTGGATCGGGGCAAGAGTGATTTCTTGACCAT
>QMOE01000631.1 GCA_003648125.1 Chloroflexota bacterium | reverse complement strand
CATCCCCGGCACCATAATATCTAGCAAGATCAGGTTAACCTCGTGCCCGGCCGCCGACTCGCGATGCAAGATGGCAAGCGCCTCCTCGCCAGAACGCGCAATCAGCACCTCGCAACGCACCAGCGACAGCATGTGTTGCATCATTTCCACCATCCCAGCATCGTCTTCGACGACCAAGAGGCGGGGAATTGGAGAGCGTTGTATATTGTTCATCATACGTAATAATAACGTAATGGTAACTGCTCAGGCATAGCCCGTTCAAGTTTTCAAGGTGCCCGGCACTTGTGTTTGCCCTCGAAAATGGCTCTTTCGATGGCAACCAGATGCCATCTTTATCAAAATCGGCAAGTGCCGGGCACCTGAGCAGTTACACGTGATGCTGATTATACGTTTTTTGCGGACATGCACAAGCGCAGGTTACGCAGCAATTCCCGTTTTGTAGCCGCGATTTCCAAATCACGTCTGTTTTCCCACGTAAAGCACCCTGCGCGATTGCGAAATCGCGGCTACGACCCAACTTTTCACTCATAACGGGAATTGCTGCAGGTTACGCATCACTCCACATCGAGCGATTCGATGTTCCACATCTCGCTCCGGGCAGTGGAATCCAGCGCCAAGTTCTGCACGCCGGGCCGGGCCACGGCTATCCGCAGCCGCATGAACAATGGAATGGCAGGGAGTTCTGCAGAGAAAATGACCTGCGCCAGGCGGTGATACTCTTCGTACTCGGGAGTACCGGGCAGGGCCTGTAGCCCGGCCTGACAGGCCGCGTCGTAATCGGGATTGCTGTAGCCGCTGGGGTTTTCGCCGTACCAATGTCCCAGGGCCGGTATTTCGCCAGACAAATAGTGCTCGCACGGAGGATCAATGTCGAACCACCACGTCGTCTCGGCCAGGTCAAAGCGGCGACCAAATAGCGGCCCATCAGGCCCTGCGGCAAAGAACTCTTGTGACGGCCTGGATTCCAAATTGACGCGGATGCCACAATCCGCCAAATAAGCTCTGACGACACGGGCGGCCTGCTGCGCGACCGGGCTATCAGCAGAGGTCAACAGTGTAATCTCGAACGGCGTGCCGGTGAGCACCCCTGAAATGCGATGCGCCTCGCGCACGCCGTCTTCATCCTCGTCCACCCATCCGGCCTCATCCAGCCAGGCCCGGCCAGCCGCGGGATCATAGTTCCAATGCGCCAACTCGTCGCCCGGGTAGAGGGGGTGGTTCGGCGGCAGGTAGCTATCTGGCACGGCGCTGCGGCCATAGGCCACCTCGTCTACGATGGCTTGCCGGTCAATACACTGCACGATAGCCTGTCGCATTCCCGCGTCGCTAAAGAAATCCGGCCGCCGGTAATCGGACGCCGGGGAAATGCCAAAGTCAATATGCTCCCAGCCATTACTGGGCGCAGTGATCACATTCAGCAACCCATCCTGCTCGGCCTGCACCAGCAACGGCATAAGAGGCTCAAAATCGCCATCCTGGACCGCCACGTCGCACGCGCCCGAGAGCAAATCGGCTATCATATCCGTCGCGCCGGACGTGAAGCGAAACACCACTCGGTCCAGATACGGCAACCCCTCGGCTGCACGGAAATAATGAGGGTTGCGGGAAAGGGTGATGTGATCTCCCGGCACCCACTCTGCGACGACGAACGGCCCCCAACCCAAGGGAGTGCGTCGGGTCTCGTCGGCCTGTGGCAAATCGGCAGGAGAACGATCTCCCAGTTGATGGCGCGGCAGGGGAGCGAAGAAATTGAGCGGGTAAGCAGGAGCGACAAAGCCAGGTATCCCGACCCACTGCACGCGCCACTCGCCCATGGCGCGGTAACGAGCCGTGCGCTCTGTCAGATAACGGTCGCCGGGTGTAGCGGGGTCGGAGGCTACCTGGAAAGCAAAGACCGAGTCATTCGCCGTCAACGGTTCGCCGTCGGCCCAGGTAACGTCCTCGCGCAGGTTGTAAATAATCTCCATCCTCTCCACCCACAGCGGCTCGCCCTCAAACTCGACCGCGCACTCGTCGGCATAGCAGCCCGCCGGACGCACTCGCACCCCTTCCGCCAGCTCCACGACCTCGCCCGTGGTGTCAACTACTTTGAAGCCCTTTTGCACGCGCACTCGACGTATGATGACGTCGCCATCAACGACGCTGGGCATCTCTTGCAGGATCACCGGGTGATAGGCATAAGTCAAGTAATCAACAGGGCCATCGTAGAGCGCTTCCATCACGTGCCGCGTGGCAGGCAAGCGAGAGCCGCCGTAGAGGTACAGCGTGTCAGGCTCGCCAACCAGGCAGACGGTGAGCACCTTTGGCCCAGGCGGCGTGGGAAGAGGTGACGGCGGCGAGGGCGTAGCCGTGACCACGACAGTCTCCGGTGGCGACGTCACGATGACGGTCACGATCTGGGGGGCGCAAGCGGCGAGCAGTAGAAACGCGGCCGCGAATATAACAATAGCATATCGGCATTGATGCAACATATCTCTCCTCAAGGGGAGAGTATAACATCACACGGGCCGAAGTGCAACCTCCACCCGCGAGCGTGATACAGGTGTATGTATGATTTGGGTGTGTTTCATTTACTTTAGAGGCAACCAAAATCAATGCGGTGCAATTGAGCGCCGTCGGTT
>QMOE01000630.1 GCA_003648125.1 Chloroflexota bacterium | reverse complement strand
CTGGCGACCTCTGCCGGTTTGCTTGTCGCCACCAGCACCGTCATTACCCGCCAAAACCACGACCAAATCGCTGCGATAGCGGCACTGGCGGACGATCTGGGCGCCGACCACGCCGTCATCAGTCGCTACCTGGGCGCGCCGCTGCCGGACCTGGAGCCGAGCGCCAATGAACTGCTGAGCGCCGTCCGCGCGATAGAGAAATTGCGCCGCACCGGGGCGCAGGTGCGGTACGGAGACTGTGTGCCCCAATGCTTTGTCGAGAACTCGTCCACCGGCTGCCTGGCGGGGGTGGCCTACTGCGCAGTTGATCCCTGGGGCAATCTACGACCTTGCAATCACTCCCCCACCGTCGCCGGCAGTTTGTTGGAGCAACCAGTCGAACCTCTCTGGCACTCGGCGGCGATGGAGCGTTGGCGCGGCATGATTCCAGTCACATGCCACACCTGCGCCGAGTTCTCCCGCTGTCACGGTGGGTGCCGCGCCCTGGTCGAACTGCGCCCGGAGCAGCGCGACCCACTGGTGGGTGCGCCCCTGACGCAAGTCCACCCGCCCAAACAGATCAGGTTGCACAAGGGATTGAGGCCGGTACGGCAACACCGCATACGCCAGGAGGACTTTGGCTACGTGCTGATGCGCGGCAATCGGGTCGTTCCGATCTCGGTAGAGGATAAACCCATCTTGGACGCTTGTGACGGTCGGGCCACCCTGCACCAGATTGAGCAGAGCTTTGGTCAACGCGGACTGGGCCTGGTGGCGGCGCTGTACCAGAAAGGATTATTAGAGTTAGAGCCGGCTGACTGAGCCGCAATTGGCGTAAAGTAGGGCGGTTTTGCTAACCGCCTTGCGGTCCGTGTCGGGTAACAAACACGACCTACAACGAGAGCAAGGAGAGACAAAGGCCTCTCCCTGCTTTGCTTTAGGACAGCCAGACGCAAGCAAATTCGCAGCTAATTCTCAGACAACTGCCAGCGCACTGTGGGCCAATTCTGGCACTCTCATAGTAGAATGGAAGCATCAAACAAACCACAGTTACGTTGATTCAGGAGGTGCAGCGATGAGAAGAAATAGAGCAAGAGAGATGTATCTCCGTAGTCGAAGCCAGGTTCAGGTAGCCGTAGCTCCTCTGTGGGAACTCCCCTGGTGGCTACGCTGGCTGATCAGAGCGCTCAGACGTGTATAATACAGACGGGGAGACAATTAGCACGCAGCGGGCGGACTCGAGTCCGCCCGTTGTCTTACCATTTGGGCCAGGCAGCCGCGCCGTACCCAAACAGCCCCGTCGTCCCGCCGGTGTGCCAAAAGAGCACCCGCTCCCCCGCACCTAACGCGCCGCGCCGGATCAGATCGAGCAGCCCGCCAAAAGCCCGCCCGGTGTAGACCGGGTCAAGCAGCAACCCCTCGCTGCGGGCCAGCGTGCGGATGGCGTCCCGCTCCAGATCGCTCACCACGCCGTACCCACCGCCCAGGTAGTCGTCGTTCACGGCGAAATCCTGGGGCGCGAAGGCCAGCGCCAGTCCCAGGTGCTCCGCCGTCGCCGTCGCCAGGTCGGCCAGTTTGTGTTGCAGTGGCTCTGTATGCAGGTCTATGCTGATGCCCAGGATGCGGGCCTCGTACCCCAGCGCCCGCGCTCCAACCGCCAACCCCGCTTGAGTGCCGCCGCTGGAGGAGGGCAGCACGATGTGGTCGAAATGCAACTCTCGCTCAGCGCATTGCGCCAGTAACTCTTCCAGCGCCGCCACGTAACCGCTGGCCCCCACGGAGTTGCTCCCACCGTAGGGAACGACGTAGGGACGGCGGCCCGTTGCCCGCAGTTCCTCGGCCACCCGTTCCATCATCTCCGGTACGGGCTGAGCTCCTGCCCAGCGCACCTCCGCCCCCAGCAGCCGGTCGAGCAGCAGATTGCCTCGCGTCTCAGGCGGCTCCTCTCCGCGCAGCACCAGCACGCGCCCTAGCCCGAACATGGCCGCGGCCGCGGCAGTCTGGCGGGCGTGGTTCGATTGGGCCGCGCCGCCGGTGATAAGCGTATCGGCGTCCATTGCCTGCGCGTCGGCCACCAGGAACTCGAGCTTGCGGGCCTTGTTGCCGCCGGTCGCCAGCCCGGTCTGGTCATCCCGCTTGATCCACAGTTCCGGCCCGCCCAATTGCGCCGTCAAGCGGGACAGTTTATCAAGCGGGGTTGGCAGGTAGGCGATGGGAACTCGCGCTAATTTGTCGGTCAACATAACGTCACCTCCATAAAAAAGGCGCGACGCACTTTGAGCGCGCCGCACCCCAACTGGTCATCGGAAGGTGCCCGGCACCAGAGCAATCGTGCAAGTGCCGGGCACCTCCTTGATTGTAAGATTTGTCCAACCAGCTACCCCAGCTTTTCCTTGAGAGCCGCCGTGAGGGGAGGCAGCACTTTGAACAGGTCGTTGACGACGCCATAGTGGGCCAGCTTAAAGATCGGCGCATCGGGGTCCTTGTTGATGGCGACGATGACTTTGCTGGTGCGCATACCGGCCTGGTGCTGAATCGCGCCAGAGATGCCGCAGGCGATGTAAAGGTCGGGGCTGACGGTCTTGCCGGTCTGGCCGACCTGATGCTCGTAGGGAATCCAGCCCGCGTCCACGGCGGCGCGAGAGG
>QMOE01000629.1 GCA_003648125.1 Chloroflexota bacterium | reverse complement strand
GCGTTATCCAGTAGATTGACCAGCACCTGCCGGACTCGCTTTTCGTCGGCCTGGATCGTGGGTATGTCGGGGTCGAGCGACTGTAGCATCTCTATGGGTTTGTCCTCAATGAGCGGAGCGGCGAGCAACATTGTCTCTTCGATCAACGCCGGCAGGTTGACGTCGCCTGGTGTTATGTTCATCTTGCCGGCCCAGATTTGGCTGATATCGAGTATGTCGGTGATCAGCCCCATCAGGTGCTTGCCGCCCTTTTGGATAGTTTCCAGGTCTTGGCGCTGCATATCGGTGAGCGGGCCGCTCATCTCTTTTAACATCATGGCGGAAAAACCAATGATGTGATTCAGCGGGGTGCGCAGTTCGTGAGACATGTTGGTGATGAACTGGGACTTTAGCCGATCCAACTCTCGCAGTTGCTCGGCCGCCTCTTCCAGTTGCCGGCCGCGTTCTTGCAGGTCGGTCAGCAATTGCTCTCTTTCGGCCTCGGCCTGGGCCAGGGCGGTGATGTCGCGCAGCACCGCCACCACGCCCAGCGGGACGCCGCCCCTGTTCTCGACCGGCGACATGCTCATCTGCACAACTCGCTCCGATACCTGGAATACCGCTTCCATGCTGTAGGGCGATACCTGTATCAATGTCCCTATGACGCCTACCTCACCGGTTGGCACCATACAACCCATGATCTGTCCAAAGGGTTGGCCCAGGACGTCTGATTGCTCCAGCCCCAGAATGCCGAGCGCGGCGCTATTGCTCAAGATCACCTGATCATGGGCGTCGGAGACGATGACGCCGTCGGCGATACTCTCTAGGATGGAGCGCAGTTGCCCGGTCTCTTGTTCCTGGCGGCGAACGAGGTGGGCCATGCTGCGTGATTGCTGTTCCGTGTCGGCGCGCAACTGGATGTAGCGGACGGCGATGGCGGTCTGCTCGGCCAGGATGTCGCATAGTTGCAGTTGGTGTGTGTCGAGCGTTGTGCCATCGTGACCCAAAATCAGGATTCCTCGCGCTCCCTGCTCGCTGGCGAGCGGCAGAATGAGGGCGGCTCTCCACTCGGCCCCCAGGGTTTGAGCCAGAGGGCTCGAGTCTCGCTTGCCGCGCGAGCGGATCACGTTGAGGCTCCTGCCTCGCGCGAGTGCGTCTTTTAGCAATTGTCCGAGTTCCCGTGAGAGGGGATGAAACGCATCCGAGCCGCCTGCCTGTGACCAGCGGGCGACTTGTCGCAGATCGCCCTGATTCTCGTCATCGGCCAGGAAGAGGACGGCCTGCCTGATTTTCAAGGTAGGGGAGAGCGCAGCTATCGCTGCCTGGAGCAGCTGCGCCAGGTCGGGCGCGCTGAACAGCGAGCTACTGCTCCACGGCAGATGAGTTATTTCTTCTGGTTCGGGAGGCGTTTCGACGCTGGGCGCGGACGGTGTGACCTTCCGCTGCCGATGTTCCAGCCAGTTGAGCCAGGCAGCGGCGAGCGCGGCAGTGACGGCGGTCAGCATGGCGGATAGCGAAGGGGCGGACGGGAGCGGGAGCAGCAGCCCGCCGGCGCCGGCCAGGAGCGCGCCGATAGCGGTCAGCGTCCAGGCCCGGTTGCCGGGCCGGCGGCGGGGCGCGTTCAGCGCCGCCAGCCCAGCCAGTGCCAGCGCGGAGCAGGCCCACGTGATTATGGGCCGAGATTGCGCGGAGGACAACAGTCCCAGCGCGCCGCGCAGCCAGTGCCACAGCGATAGGCCGCACATCAGGGCCACGGCCATCAGGCCAGCGCCGATCAGCCTATCGGCCCAGCGGGCGGAGAGCGGCGGGGTGAGGAACGGCCACGCGAGCAACAGCAGGCCAGTCAGGTCGAGCGCGGCGGCCAGCCAATCGTCGCCCGCTCGTCCCGGCGACGGCAGGCCGACGAGCAACAGTCCCAGCCGGAGCGCCAGCCAGCATCCGCCGACGATGAGCAGGTTGGAGGCATCGCGCCCGCGCCTGCGCCGCCATGCGGCGTAACTCGAGGCGACTACCGTTGCCCAGCACAGTAGGGCAAAGCCTGACCAGGTTAACAAGTTTGGGTCGTGCTGACCAATCGTTGTGAGGTTCATCCAGTTTATTTGCGGCCCGCCCGTTTGAAAGATTGATTTTTCAGGTCTCGGCTAGTTTGCAGGGTAGACACATCCACGCAAATTCCCAAAGGCCCAATAAAGTTATGTTATCATACCTTGCTCTGGTTTTTGGTTACGATTGTGTTACAAAAGAGGTAATCGTTCAGGTGTACGTATGATTTTCACCGCAGAGCACGCGGAGAACGCCGAGTTTTCTCATTTTATGTAAGCGTTCAGGGCAGCTGCTCCGCTCGCAATGACAGGGCCGGAAGCGATTCTTGGCCCATTCCAGCTACCCCCTGAATGTCTACCATTTTATTCCTACGAAAGATATTTTGTATCTTTTCAATATTTCGGGGCAAGATACAAGTCTTGTCATTGCGAGACCGCTTTTTGCCCGAAGCAATCCCCAAATAGCATCATAGGAGATTGCTTCGCCGCCTGCGGCGGGGTGTCCGTCATTTTCTTGCGCGCCGTGGAACGCGGCCATTGGAGCGCGGCCATCTTGGCCGCATGCGGGCGGGGACGCCCGCGTTCCCAGGCAGTCATCGGAACGCG
>QMOE01000628.1 GCA_003648125.1 Chloroflexota bacterium | reverse complement strand
TAAATGACCACCGCAGCTGCTCAAGTCTTTGTCGTAACGAAATAGCGCCGACGACGAGCGCGTGAACCCACCAGGAGGTCTCTGCGGCGTAATGCTTGCGGTAGAAAATATCCATCGCCCGGTAGAACTCGATGTGAGCACGCGAGCTGTGCCTGCTGGCCGCCCGTTTGACGTGCAGCACCGTCACAGCCGGGTTGTAATAAACTTTCCAACCGGCCGCTTTGATGCGAAAGGCCCAGTCCAAATCCTCGCCGTACATAAAGAACTGCTCATCCATCAAGCCCGCCTGGGCGATGGCCTCCGCCCGCACCAGCATAAACGCGCCCACCACAGAATCTACCTCGGCGACCTGGTCGATACCGAGGTAGGTCATATTGTAGCGGCTAAAGCGGTGGCTGCGGGGAAAGAGACGCGAGAGACCTACCAGGCGGTAAAATGAAACCTCAGGCGTGGGGAACGAGCGCCGACAGGCCAGATCGAGTGAGCCGTCGGGGAGCACCAACTTGGGGCCAGCGACACCAGTCTGGGGGTGCTCTTTCATAAAGCTCAGCATACCGGCGAGCGCGTCCGGCGGCAGTTCGGTGTCCGCGTTCAAGAGTAGTGCGAACCGGGGGGCTCGAGATTTAGAAAATCCAAAGTATTCCAACCCCTGGTTGTTGGCGCTGGGATAGCCCACGTTCTCCGCGTTGGCGATCAGTTGCGCCTGGGGGAACTCGGCGGCGACCATCTCGGCGCTGCCGTCGGGTGAGGCGTTATCTACGACACAGACCCCGTAAGCGAAACCACCTTCGCTGGCGTATACCGTGCGCAGGCAGGTCCGTAGCAGGTCACGGGTATTGTAATTGACGATAACGATTCCTAGATCAAGCATCATTCACTATCAAGACGCTTCAGGGGAAGCCGCGCCATTCTAACACAAAGGTATAGGTTGGTCAAACGATTACTCACTCGGTGCGCGGCAGGTGGTGCTCTATCCACTCCTCCACCGCCGCCAGCACTCGCTCTTTGCCGACGTCGTTGTAAACCTCGTGAAAGTATCCCTCATAGACCTGCCGCTCCTTGTCGGCGAGCGTCACATTCTCGTAAAAGACGCGGCTGCCCTCCGGCGGAACCAACCGGTCGTCGCCGCCATGCAGGATCAGGCACGGGATGCGCATCTCGGCCGCGTGCGCCTGTGTCCACTCGATGGCCTGGGTGAGCGCAGTGCTCAGACGTGGAGTGCCCAGGCTGTGCACGAGTGGATCGTTGACGTAAGCCTCGACGACCGCCGGGTCGCGGGAGATGGTCGCAGCATCAAGTTTAGTATTGAGCGTAAAGTGGGGCATAACGCTCGAAAGCAGCTTGCTCATCATAATCAAGAATGGGGAAATGCTGGCCTGGGCCAGCAGCGGGCCGGAAGCGACCACGCCGCTCAACCCCTCCGGGTAGCGCAGTGCGTATTCCAGGACGGTCAACCCGCCCATACTATGCCCCAACAGGAAAATGGCCTGGCCTGGCTCCTGCTCATGCACGAGCGTCAGGAAAGCCTGCACGTCCTCGCGGAACTCGGCCCACTCGTTGACGTAACCACGCGGGCCGGGCGAGCGACCGTGTCCCCGCAGGTCAAACCCATAGGCGGCATACCCTTGGGGCACGAACCAATCCACCACGTTGCCGTAGCGCCCGCTGTGCTCGCCAAAGCCGTGGACGATAGCCAAAACAGCTTTTGGCTCACCTTCTGGTCGCCAGCGTTGGTAATAGAGCTCCAATCCTCCGCAACCGTTGAACGTACCTTCGTTGTGTCTCATCGTCTCCCTCCTCAAGATTAATCTCTGCACCTGGCGCGGTTCTACCATCTCTAAATCTCAAATGGATACGTTTCATTTCGGTTAGAAATAAGCACGGTTTCCATACCGCGCGCTATGGAAAGCGCGCCTACCCAACTCATTTGAAATACACCCATCTCAAATCCATAACCCCATATTATTATAGCACACTCGCCCTGGGCGGGGAATTCTTGACAGTCAACTCCCTCTGTGCTATACTCTTGTCACAATCGAATACCGCTACAGCAGAGATGCCCCAAAGCACGGAAGCGAGGGGCGCAAAGGGGGAAGCCGGTCCAAGTCCGGCGCTGTCCCGCAACTGTAGGAACACGGATTGCCAAGTTTTCAGAGTATCCGTGTTCGAGCCAGAGCACCCACCTCTGCCGGCGCATACATTAACCTTCGCGGAAAGGGGGTAGCGTATGGAGGGTTTCCAGGCACAAACGGCCCTTCCCCACGAGACGTGATGGGGAGGGGTTTTTTGTTGGATGATGATGAAGAACGATCAATATATTAGGGGGAAAACGATGCGCTTGCGTAACCTTGTATTGAGTATAACTCTGGGTGCTGCGATCACACTTGGACTGATCGTGGCCTTGAGTTTCCACGCTGCTCCGGCGGAGGCTCAACCTGCCCCGGCCCAGGCAGCTCCCACGATTGACCACAGCGACGCCATCAGTGAGGCGTTGGCTTACTTGCAGACGAAACAACTTCCCAATGGCGGCCTCGAATGTTGGACACCCGGCGAGGCGGACGACTTTACTACCATCAAAACAGTCATCGCGGTTGCCGCCGCCCGCCGTCCGATTAGCTTTTTGACCT
>QMOE01000627.1 GCA_003648125.1 Chloroflexota bacterium | reverse complement strand
CGTCTCCCAAAAGCCATTCCATCCGGCTTCCCCGATAGGGTCATCGGACGTTCCGGTCAGTTGGGCTTTGAAGCCGCCGCCGCCGTCGCGCAGCGTGATCGTGTAGGCTGTGCCGGGCGGGCCGAACAGAGCCGAGGTTCCATTGTACTGCGGCCAGACCCTGAGATAGTCTACCTCGCGGTAGATGCGTTCCGTGTAGTCGTCCTCCGTGCGGTGACCCACTTCGTAGCCCACAGCGTTGCGCACGTCAAAGCCGGCCGGTGTGGCCACAAAGGGGCTGCTCGCCGTCGTGAGGATGTCGAAGGAGCCAGCGATGGGATACAGCGACCCCACCTGAAAGTCTTCCAACTGCGTGCCCCAAAGTTCCACCCGGTCGGTGGGCGGCTCGACCGAACCGGTGAACTGGTCAGCGTCCAGATCGTGCTGCACGGTCATAGTCTGCACCTGCACCACGCCCTGCCAGGCAAAGCCCTCCACCTCGACGGTGACGATGTCCCCCGGCGCAATGTCCGGCAGACCGTCCTCTTTCTCGTTGAAGGAATACCAGCTGGACCACGCCATTCCCTTCGAGTAAACAAAGATGGTATCCGAGACGGCGCTGTAGAGAGTGAGTGTCACTGGCTGGCCTTCGACGTCGATCTGGGGTGCACCGCGCCCGTAGACCTCGTTCCAGGTCTGGTTCACCTCGACGGAGACCGAGGGCGCCCACAGGTTAAGGTCGTCCCCCTCGGCGTCGGCCACGAGGACGCCAACCCATCGGCCGGGCATGATGTCGGCGACGGCGCCGAATTCGAGGGTGTAGGGGCTGCTGGCGGTAGTGCTCGTCTGCACGTCGCGCCAGCCCAGCGGCGTCAGATCGCTGGTCAGTCCACGCACGGTGGCACCGGGCTCCGCCTCGCCGGTGACACGGTCGTCCCCCGCGTCCACGTTCAGGCTGAGCGTGTCCACCGTGCGGCTCATCATCGTGCCGCCTGCAAACTCGACGACGACGTAGTCGCTCTTCAGGAAATCGGTTTCGGCGTCCCAGAGGTACCAGCCGTCCGTCGCGCCGGCAGTGAGGGTGGTGCTATCTTTCTCCGTCGTGTCCGATAGATAGACCGTCGCCGTCACGGTCGTGCCCGGTGCGGCGCAGCCCATCACCTGGTTCCAGGGCCAGGGGCGCACCAAGAGACTGTTGCCGGGGTAGATGTGCCGGTGTACTTCGACGCCATCCTCGACGTAGGCTACCATCGCTTCATCCCAGACGACAAAGTCCCATACACCCGTAAAGTCGGCGCCAAAGTTGCCGGAGCCATCAGTGCTGACTGTCTGGCTGTAGGAAGTCATCGAGGGCTCGCCCCAGGGTGCGTAGATGGTGACGTTGATGGGGAAGCCCGTGCCACCGATGGCGCCGGAGACGACGTCGTTCACCACGTCAATCTGCCCGCTGATGGAGCGCAGCGTGACGCTGGCCTCCTGGGCGCCTTCGCTGTAGATTGCCACGGTCTCGCCGCCACTGAGGTTGGGGCGGTCGCCGTTGCCGTCGTAGAGCGTGGTCCAGAAAAAGCCGTTGCCGTCGGCCAGCGCGGCGCCCATCTGCGCGCCGTCCACGGTGACGGTAGCCGTCTCCCCCACGCCGACGATGCCCCACACGCGGTCGCTGGTCATGCAGATAGCCAGGTCGGTGCTGCCGGGCAACGGTGGGGTCAGTGGCGCGGCGCCCTGCGAGCGGGCGCCGGCGGGGGCAAAGAGAGGTGCGCCGCCGGCTATCTGCTGCCCGTCAGGCGGCATCCTCCGGCCGTGGGGCGGCGCAAAGTTGGGTGGTGTTCTCTCACTGGGGGGTGGCGCAGGCGCCGAGGCATCGGCGCTGGTGCGGGCCACGGGAGCAGTGTCGTCAGGGACCATCTGGCTCCAGGTGGCATCGTCGGG
Organism: Chloroflexota bacterium; assembly: GCA_003648125.1. The sequence goes on along the minus strand of QMOE01000627.1, from coordinate 722 downwards.
TAAATCCACGGTCAAGCCGGGATTAGCGGCCTGGGCTTCGGCGGCCAAGTGGGGAATCATAGCCCACAGCAGCCCCAGCGCCAGACTCAGTCCAAGGAGCAGTGACCAGAAAAGTTTGGTCGCTCCAGCAGTCCTTGTTCTATTCATTGTTACCCTCCCTTTTTCCTTTAGCAAAAACCCGTTGGAATACGTCACACTGAACCATCAGTTACTATAGGCATCACCTCCTGACAAAACGTTCGGGGAGTCCGATCCTGGGTCGCCTGTGCAGGCGATAAACAAAAACGGCGGCCATCCAAAGTATATGCACTTCAAAACGGCCGCCGCTGAGAGAGCAATGCTACTCATCAGGATCAGGATGAGTGACTAGTTCGCCGCCAAACTACACGCTCCTCCCACATCACACGGATAAAAGTCAAGATGTTATTCACTGATTTTATTATACACTATCTTTACACTAAATGTCAAGGATTTTCCCGACGCAGCCTCCCTTGTCAAGAGCGGAGAACTAGATGGTCTTGCCTTCCAGCAGGGCACGGGAACCGTGTCCCTACAATGGGGTAGGGGCGGGGTCTCCCCGCCCAACCACTGGCGTCCAGGCCGGCCGGTAAGCCGGGTTCTGTCGTGGGCGATCATCTATCTGCGACGACGGTTGCCCGCCGCCTCTAGCAGCCTACCCGGAGGTCGAAGGAGACGGGCCGCCTCCTCCCCCGCCGAAGCGG
>QMOE01000626.1 GCA_003648125.1 Chloroflexota bacterium | reverse complement strand
GATTTCCCTCTAGCTTGAATTGACAGTTTGCTTGTGCCCAGATTATAAGATTTTTTGGGGTTGCGGTCAAATGGGGGCAAGGTAGAGAGACGCCAGCATCTTGCTGGCGTCTGGCGACCAAGATGGTCGCGTTCCCCCAAGATGTTGACAAGATACAGAAAATGTTTCACTTCTCCCACGTCGTAACCATACCACACAACTGGCCTGGTTGTCAAATCTGGTGCGTCGGTCCAACCTGGTGTATAATGCAACCGAACTGACGTTCTACAGGAGGGCAATGTGCCTAGATTCCAACTTGTCTCCGACTTCCGGGCCACCGGCGACCAGCCTCAGGCCATCGAAAAGCTAATCGCGGGGCTGGGCAAAGGATACCAGCATCAGACACTGTTAGGAGCGACCGGGACGGGCAAGACCTATGTGGTGAGCCGGGTAATTGAGCAAGTGCAAAAGCCTGCCCTCGTCCTGGCGCACAATAAGACGTTGGCGGCCCAACTGTACGCCGAGTTCACGGATTTCTTTCCCCACAACGCCGTCGAGTATTTTGTCAGTTATTACGACTATTACCAACCAGAAGCGTATATCCCCAAGCACGATCTCTACATCGAAAAGGAAGCCGACATCAACGAGGAGATCGCCCGCCTGCGCCTCTCCGCCACGACCTCTCTCTTTTCCCGCAGCGACGTCATCATCGTTGCCTCTGTCTCGTGCATCTATGCCATCGGCGACCCGAACGAGTGGGGCAAGGTGATGATCGAACTAAAGCAGGGTGAGCGGCAGCGACGCGACGGGCTGCTCCGCCACCTGGTCAGCATCCATTATGAGCGGAACGACTTGGACCTGAAGCGGGGGGCCTTCCGCGTGCGGGGTGACACGTTGGAGGTGGTGCCGGCTTACGGCGAGACCGCTTACCGCATCGGCTTTTGGGGGGACAAGATTGAGCGCATCACCGAGATCAACACTCTCACCGGCGAAGTGTTGACCGAACTGGACGAATTGCGAATCTTTCCCGCCAAACACTTTATCACCGCGGAGGAAAAGCGGGAACAGGCCCTGACGGACATCGAGGCCGAGTTGAAGGAGCGGCTGCAGGAATTAAAAGAGCAGGAAAAGTTACTGGAGGCCCAACGGCTGGAGCAGCGCGTGCAGTACGACCTGGAGATGATCCGCGAGGTCGGCTACTGCTCTGGCATCGAAAACTATTCCCGCCACCTACAGCAACGTCCGCCCGGCTCGCCCCCGTGGACGCTGATGGACTATTTTCCAGCCGACTATCTGCTCGTCGTGGACGAATCGCACATGACGATCCCGCAGGTGCGGGGGATGTATCGCGGCGACCGCAGCCGCAAAGGGGTGCTGGTCGAGTACGGTTTCCGCCTACCCTCGGCACGGGACAACCGCCCGCTCACCTTTGAGGAATTCGAGGCGCACATCAATCAGGCCATCTACACCTCCGCCACGCCCGGCCCCTACGAGATGGAGCGTAGCCAGCAAGTGGTACAACAGATCATCCGCCCCACCGGTATCGTGGACCCCCAGATCATCGTCAAACCGGTAAAAGGGCAGGTGGACGATTTGGTGGGGCAGATCAACGAGCGAGTGGCGCGGGGCGAGCGCGTGCTGGTCACCACACTGACCAAGCGCATGGCCGAGGACCTGGCCGATTATCTGAAGGAATTAAACATCAAGGTACACTACCTGCACAGCGAGGTGCAGACCCTGGAGCGGGTGGAGATTCTACGCGACTTGCGGCTGGGGGCCTACGACGTGATAGTGGGCATCAATCTGTTGCGGGAGGGGTTGGATCTGCCGGAGGTGAGCCTGGTGGCGATTCTGGACGCCGACAAGGAAGGGTTCCTGCGCTCCGACACCGCTCTCATCCAGACCACCGGCCGGGCGGCGCGACACGTCAACGGCACGGTCATCATGTACGCCGACCGCACCACCGACTCGATGAAGCGGGCCATCGAAGAGACAAAGCGGCGGCGCAAGGTTCAGGTGGCGTACAACGAAAAGCACGGCATTGTGCCAGCCTCCATCGTCAAGGCGGTGCGCGACCTGACCGACCGGGTGCGGGCCAAGACCACAACCCCATCAGAGGAAGGGTTGAGCCTGGAGCAGCTCCCCAAAGATGAACTGGCCCACCTGATCCGCGAGTTGGAGAAGCAAATGAAGGCAGCGGCGCAGGATTTAGAGTTCGAGAAAGCGGCCCTCCTGCGAGATCAAATCTTTGAATTGCGAGCAGCGCTGGCGGAGAAGGAGGCGGCCGAGATGCCGGCCTGGGAACGGGAGCGGCTACGGGCGCGGTTGGGAATTGAGGAGGGGGCTTGATTCGTAGGCACTCGTAATTCGATCAGCAAAACGTGAGCGCCACCGGCGATGAAACCGGTGGCGCTCGTCGTATGTGCTCAACCGTTCGACGCTATTTGTGCCACAATCTATACATCCACAAACGATGGAGTGTTCGGAACGAGATGGTGGCTGAGCGGAGGACGGCGTGCTGCCCGCGAGCCTGATAGCGGATCTATTCGTTCAGTGAAAAGTGAAAATGTAGGTCACGTTTTTGTATCTTCTCAAAAAGTTAGGGCATATTGTAGGCCGGATTGGTAATCCGGCTGGTCGGAATACCATTC
>QMOE01000625.1 GCA_003648125.1 Chloroflexota bacterium | reverse complement strand
TCACCTGGTCACCTGACCAGGGAAAAGACTAGCCACCTGACCAGGCTCGAAACTCTCCGGTTGGCCGATGCGCCGGGAAGTTGTTCGTCTGCTGCCACTGAGAATGAGATGACCACTCCAGTCCTGACCACCAAACTCTATATCCCCCCCGTCCGGCCCAATCTGGTATCGCGCCCGCGCCTGATTGAGCGGCTGAACGCGGGATTGCATCGCAATCTGACCCTCATCTCCGCCCCGGCCGGCTTTGGCAAGACCACGCTGTTGAGCGAGTGGGTCGCAGGCTGCGAGCGCCCCGTCGCCTGGCTCTCCTTGGACGAAGGGGACAACGACCCCGTGCGCTTTTTCACCTACCTCGTCGCCGCGCTGCAAACATTCGCTCCCAACCTGGGGCAGGCCACCCAGGGTTTGCTCGGGTCGCCGCAACCGCCGCCACCTGAAGCATTGGTGGCAACGCTGATCAATGACATCGCAGCCACATCCACGCCGCTTGTGCTCGTGCTGGACGATTATCACACCATCGTCGAACTCGCCGTTCACGAGGCGCTGGGGTTTCTGCTCGAGCGCCAGCCGCCGCAGATGCATATGGTCATCGTGACTCGCCAGGATCCGCTGCTGCCGCTCTCACGACTGCGTGCCCAGGGACAGATGGCGGAGCTCCGGGCGAGTGATCTGCAGTTTACAGACGAGGAAGCCGCCGCTTTCCTCAATCAGACGATGGGCCTGAATCTCATGCCGGACGAGGTCGCCGCGCTCGAGGCTCGCACCGAAGGGTGGATCGCCGGGCTGCAACTGGCGGCCCTCTCATTGGCGGGTCAGGCCGACAGCGGCGCTTTTGTGCAGGCTTTCTCCGGCGACGACCGCCACGTGATGGACTACCTGGTGGACGAAGTGCTGTCCCGACAATCCGAACCGGTGCAGCGTTTCTTACTGCAAACTTCGATCCTGAAACGCCTCAGCGGCCCGCTGTGTGACGTGGTGTGCGGCGATGAATTACCCGGCGACAGCCAGGAGGCCCTGGAGCATCTGGAAAGGGCAAACCTGTTCATTGTGCCACTGGACAATCGGCGGCGATGGTATCGCTACCATCACTTGTTTGCCGACCTGCTGCGCGCCCGCCTCCGGCAATCTCAGCCGGATGTGGTGGCAACGTTGCACGCGCGGGCGTCCGAGTGGTTCGAGCGGAATGGCCTGGCAGCCGAGGCCGTGAACCACGCGCTGGCCGCCAGGGATTACGAGCGGGCGGCGCGCCTGGTCGAACGAAACACCGTAGACCTGTTCCCACGTGGCGAGTTGCACACGCTTCTGAACTGGGTCAAGGCATTGCCCGAGGAACTGGCTCGCAGCCGGCCGTGGCTATGCATCTATCAAGCCTGGGCGTTGACCTTTGCCGGGCAATTGGACGGCGTGGAACCATTGCTCCGAAACGCTGAACAGCACATCCAGCCAGACGACCATGCAACTGAAACCCGGGATATGCTGGGTAACATCGCAGCCATGCGCGCTTACGTCGCCGTCGTGACCGGAGACTTTTCCCACGCCATCGAACTTGCGAATCTGGCGGGTGAAACTCTGTCCGAGAGCAGCCTTTGGGCACGCAGTGTCTTTCAGTGGGCGCTCGGATATGCACACCGCATGCGAGGTGACTTGACGAGCGCCGGTCGGGCCTTTGCCCAGGTTGTCAGACTTGGCCAGGCTATGGACAACGTCTGGACCACCGTGACGGGTATGACCGATCTGGCGATGGTACACCGAGTGCGGGGCCGGCTCCGCCAAGCGGCTGACCTGTACCGAGAGGCTTTGCAACTGGCGACCGAGCGCAATGCCCGGAACCTGGGTTACATGGGGCGAGTGGAGGCCGGCCTGGCGGGTGTACTGTACGAGCAGAACGACCTGGCGGCCGCCCGGCGCTACGCCGCGGGTAGCATAGAAAAGACACAATGGTGGGAAAACCCGAATCATTTCGTGTTCTCTTACAATGTGCTGGCGCGTGTGCTGCAGGCGCAGGGGAATTTTCAAGGCGCGTTGGAAACGCTCCAAAAAGCGGACCAGGTGAGGCGCAAGTTCCCTGTCGTGCCTGTGCTGACCAGTATGATCGAAACAAGCAAAGTCCGGTTGTGGCTGGCGCAGGGTAACACGGCAGCCGCTGAGCGCTGGGCGCAGGAAAACCGGGTCGGCGAAAGAGAGACGTTCGATGAAAGCCCAGAGGAAAAGGAACAGCTGCTCGTCACGCTGGCACGGGTGCTCATCGCCCAACGTAAGGTGGATGAGGCGCTGCGCTTGTTGAACCGCCTGGGCGAAAACGCAGAAGCAAAGGGACGGATAGGCATCCTGATCGAAATCCTCGTGCTCCAGGCGATGGCGCTCCAGGCAAAAGGCAACACCGCCCACGCTCTCGGGGCGCTGAAAAAGAGCCTCGCACTCGCTGAACCTGAGGGTTACGTGCGGGTGTTCGTGGGCGAGGGCGTGCCGATGGCCGAACTACTACGGCAGGCGGCATCGCGCGGCATCGCCCCCCGCTACGTGAGCAAACTATTGGCAGCGTTCCCTGCGTCCTCTGCCCGTGGCCCCTCGCCTCTGGTCGAGCCGCTGACTAAGCGCGAGCTCGAGGTGCTGCGTCTGGTCGCGCAGGGCGC
>QMOE01000624.1 GCA_003648125.1 Chloroflexota bacterium | reverse complement strand
TTGTTCCCGTGATATTCTATACAGCGGTGCCGCATCTGGTTCGGGATTTAGAGGACCAGGAAAAGCCACTTATTCAAGTCGTGGAGAAAACCGAAGGATTATCTCAAGTACTGGAAGCGATAGGGAAGATTCTGGCAACTGGCATTCCAGCTATAAATCGCGCCCTCATTCGCCACCTGGAAGTTGTACAGCGCGATTATATGTGGGATTTCGTGGCAAAGCACTGGGAACAGTACAGCAACCAATCGGATTACATTGCACTGGCCTATCTGCTGGCAAGCAGGCTGGCTGTATCACTTTCTGGTCCAGGGATTCAGCAACTGGCACAAGATATGGGTGGCACTGTTGGCGATGCTATAGTCGCCGGCAAGGTACATCCAATGCAATATTACCTTCTGCCGCCAGTGGAGCCAAACCCGCTGGCAGGAGATCTATACAAAGGCAAAATTGGAGAACAGAGCAGATACTGGATACTCCTCACACCATCCTGCGACATGGCTCATAACAAAGCCGAGAAAGTACTACTCGCACTATGCCGTCACATTGAGGAATTTGACGAGTACCAAAAGTGGAGCCGAAGCCAAAGCTTACCAGAGCCATCAAACACGAGAAGAAAGAAATTGGAAGGTTTGCTGACAGACAAGCGTCGAGTGCGTGATGGTCAGCCAGAGAGATACCACTGCTTACCAGCCGCTCTCCTTGTACCTGGTCTGGTCGTAGATTTTCAACAACTGATCACCCTGTCCCGCAAAGAACTGGATACACTAGAACGCATTGCATCGTTAGACAGCCCCTTCGCAGAAGCCCTGGTGTCCCGTTTTACCAGATACTTTGGACGACTGGGAACTCCTGATCTTGATACCGATTATGTCCTATCACAGATATCGTCCAAAGTCAGCGGAGGAACCAGATAAAACGTTATGTCCATCCTCAAATGTGGATAGTCGGTAAGCAAAGGTGATTTTCACGCACCCGCACAGCGGCTGAACCTCAGACTGGTCGTTAGGATTTCATAAAACCAGAAAGATGTCGAGTTTTGGAGAGGGCTATCATGGCATCAAATTATATTCTCAATTTGCTCGTGGCGGCGGCCAAAGTTGCGCTTTGGTTCTGGATCATCTTTATCCTGCTGCCGCGCCAGATTCTCCCCGCGCCGGGCCGGGGACGGAGCCGGCTGTGGGCCGACGTGGTACGCATGGGATTTTACACCATCATCATCGTCCACCTCCTGACTCTCATCGGCATCTATGACCTCTTTTCCCTGCTAGTCAGCTATCTCTTGCTCTACTTTCTCCTCCTGTTCCTGCGCCCCGAAGGATTGCCCCTCGCCGGCGTGGAGCGGCTGTTCGGCCAGTCTATGGCCTTTCTGATGGACGCGCTAGAGAGGCGGGTGGACTATGGCGAGCTGGCCCGCCGTCGCTGGGCCGATCTCAAAACCTGGGCCAGGGAGCGAGCGCCCGACCGCGACCGTACCCTGTGGGCCATTGCTCTGCTGTGGGTGCTGCTGACCAGCGTCTACCTGCGCTTGTACGAGAGCCTGAGCCACGCCGCCCTCACGCCGACCTTTTACTCCCACCTGAAATGGCTCAAGGGATTGACCCGTGGGGAATTGTACGTGGACGGCCTCTACCCCTACGGCGCTTTTACGCTGCTCAGCGGGCTAAAGCTGTTCACCTTCTTGGACGAGGCGGTGCTGCTGCGGGTAGCTCAAGGGCTGGCCGGCGGACTGACCGTGGCGGCCGTGTACTTTGCCGTGCGTCACTTTTCCGGGCGGCGCGACGCTGCTCTCCTGGGCGCATCGTTGTACGGGATATTCTCCTTTGCGCGGGTTTTCCCCGGCCTGCCCTTTTACCCCAACCAGGCGCTGCCGGTGGAACTGGCGCTGGCCTTTTTGCTGCCCACCTGGGTATTTATGTCCCGCTACCTGGCGGAGCGCAAGCCGGTGTGGCTGGGGCTGGCCTTTCAGGGAACAGTGACCGTGTTCCTGATCCACCCCCTCATCGGTGTGGCGACTCTGGCAGGCTGGGGGCTGGCGCTGCTGACCGGGCCGATCTATGGCCGGTGGCGGGGCCAGGGACTGCTGTGGATACTCCTGGCCGCCCCTGGCGCAGTCGTCCTGGGCAACATCTTTTACATCATCGGCGGGTTGGGGGGCAAAGAGTGGGTCGAGGGTTCGCTGGCGCTGACCACCCAGATGTGGGAGCATTGCTTTGCAGACGCGACCCGCCTGCCGTACATACTCGTCTCAGAGACGCCCTGGTTCTTTGCGGCCCTGCTCGCCATCCCGCTCCTGCTGCTCCCCGGCGGCGACGACGACGCGTGCGGATCGCGGTACAGCACCCGTGCGGGCCGCGTCACGCTGGCGCTGGCATTATTCGTCGCCGCGCTCTTGCTGGGCGCCGGCCAGCGGATGGGCTGGTCGGAGATATTCGCCAGCCGGCTGATGGCAGCCACCGCCTCCCTGCTGGCCTGCGCCGGCCTGGGGACAGCTTACGGCATCGTCGCCTCGTGGGTATCCGCTTTGGGACGACGTTTGGGAGAAACCGGGAGCTCTGCTAGAAACCTGGCTTCTTTGGCAACGACCATAGTCATTCTGTCCGTCCTGCTGGTCGCCAGCCCGCCCCTGGTCATCGAAG